>CAMZKR010000089.1 GCA_947311335.1 uncultured bacterium | reverse complement strand
TATTTAAACTTTTTAGAAAAAAGATGAAATTATAAAGTTTTATAAATTAATTTTAAAGTTATGAAAATAATTGTTTTAGATTTTACTGATTGAAAAGTAAAGGTTATAAATAATGTTCCAAAAAATATTCAAGTTGATGAAGCTGAAGAGTTATTATTTGAAAAATATAATTTGAAAACTTCAAATATTGAATTTATGATTGTTCCAGAATTGGAAATAGAAACTCTTGATTAATTTTATTTATCTTTAAAAAACTAAAATAATATTAGTTTTTTTCTTTCAAAACAATTTTATCATCTCAAATTCAAACTCAAGAGATTTTTCATATAGTTTTTTTCTTTTTTCTTTTTACAACTTTTCAAATTATTCATGAAGTAAATCAATTTTCTTCAGATTCTTTCATAACTTTCTCAGCATCTTCTTTAGAATCACAAATAAGAGTATAAGGAATTCACATATTCCAAGAACCTATTGCATCTTCTCAATCTATATCTCACAATACTTGAAGTATCTCAATTATTTGAGGTATTTTTACAGAACTTATATCAAGTTTAACTCACAAATCTTTATTTCATCTTAATCATTCAGATATTTTTCTTAAAGGATTTCATGTAACATGTATAATAGAAGAAATATTTGCTATAGGTTTTTTATTTAATCATCAAAGTATTTTCCTTGATATAAGAGGATTAAAAACTGTTGTTTTTCCTGTTGCTATATCCCACATTTTTAGATTTTTACATTCTTTTTTTAATTTCTTAGATAATAAAGAAGCTTTTTCTTTTCCTATAGTTTTTAAGAAATCTTTAAAAGTCATATTTTCCCGTCATTTTCATAATAGCTTTGTTATAGCTTCTCTTATTCTAGTTAGACCATTTGATCTTGGTCAAATTATTCATTCTTTTGTTGGTTGTTCTTGTATATAGACTATATATTGTCATTTTTTAATTTTTGTTAATTTATCTTTTCATCATAAAATTCATAAACCAGTTCAACCAATATTGAAAGAAATATTTTTTAATATAACTTCTAATCTTTTTTCAGAATCTTTATAAGTTTTAAAACTATTTTTTATTATTTATTCTACCATTTTAGCAGTGTTTTTATCACTTTTTTGAAGTAAAGTAGTATTGCTTGCAACGGAATTAACTAAAAAATCTTTTAGTTTTTTATCTTCTTCTAAAAGTTTTTTTACTTTTTTATTTCAAACTATTATATCAAGAATCTTTGCTCAAACTATTCAAGTTACTTTTTGAGGATTTAAAACATCATCTATTATTTGTTCTACTTTTTCATGTTCTCATAAAACAGCTGTTTCTCAAGCAGTTATAGCTATATCTAAATCTTTTATTACATTTGATAAGGCTTTTTTCATAGATTCAGCAAAGTTTTTTCATCTAAGTCATTCTAAGTGATTTATATCTATTATATTTGTTACAGCTATAGCCATTTCTCAATCTCTTAAATCATCTACATTCATAGCAATTAAATCTCTTAACATTCTTTCCCATAATTCTATAGCTTGTTTTAGAACTTCTTTTTCAGTTATTAATCCAGATTCAAGTTCTTCTATCATTTGATTAAATATTGCAGTATAGATTTGTACTTTTGTTCAAACTCAATCTATACTTTCTGTAGCTTTTTCTATACTATCTAGAGAAGTATTTATTTGCCAGATATTTCACTTTTCTTCTAAATATCAATCTTTAACAACAGAAGTTTCTCTATTTTCTTTATCACAAAATTCTTTAAAATTTCAAGAATATTTATCTCACAATCAAACTACTTTTTCATTGTATCAATCATCTTTAATTAAATTTGTCATAATTTCTAATAAAAAAATAAAAAAATATATATAACTATTTATAATTATATATTTATTTAAGTCAAACATTTTCAGTATTGAAAATTAAATATTTGTTATAAAATACAAAAATATTATAATGCTTTTATATCTTATATTATCACAAAATTTTATGAAGAAATTATTATGAGTAGTATCATTTTTTATATTATTGGTAATTATTTTTTGAATTTATAAATTTAATTTTACTAATGATGATATTTATATAGAAAGTGAAAAATGAGATTTAGTACAAATAGATAAAATTGTTAAACAAAAAAAATTAGAGGATAGTAAAAAAGATTTTATAAAAGAAAAACCAAAATGGATAAATTCTTTACCAGAATATAGTTTTAATAATATTGAAACAACAGAAAATTCATATAATTACAGTTTTAAGGAAGAAGAAATTATAGACTGAACTATAAATCGTTTAATCGAGTATAAAAAAACTGATAATGATAAATATAAATGAACTATGAAACTAGTTTTTTCTTCAAAACAAGACAGTTTTATAGAAAATATTCCTAAAAGCTTTGCTAAAGATATTAGTTTACTTTCTTTTTCTATAGAACCTAGCAGGGTAATAAATCCAGACCCAATAGTAGAGTTTAAAAATATAAAAAATAATATTGAAATAAAATCAAAACAAATTATAGAAGAAAAAGATTTAGAAATAATTTTAGAAAAACAAATAATAGATAAAGAATCAAAAATATGTGAAAATATAAAAGAAAAAAAAGAATCACTTGCTTGTCAATTAAAATTAATAGCAAAATATCGTGATACTAAGGCATTAGAACAAATATTTGAAGAAGAAAATTTATATCAAGAAGATATAACTAAACTTTCTTGAGCTGTTATTTTTGCAGTAAAAGATAATAATATTAGTAAATGTAAGTTAATAAAAAATATTGAAAATAAAAATCTTTGTTATGAATATGCTTATCAAGTTTTAGTAGAAGAATGTGATAATAAAAAAGGAATAGATTATAGAAATTGTGTAAGAAATATGTCATCACAATTACCAAGTATGGAAACACAAAGATTATTTTGTTATCATATTTCTGATAAACAGATGTATAATGAATGTATGTGAAATACTCCAATAAGTGTTTGTGATGAAATAAAAAATGAAGAAAGAAAGATGATGTGTCAGTTAAATATTGCTAGAACAAAGAAGAGTATTAAGATTTGTCAGAAAATTAAAGAAAAAGAAAACAGGGAAGTTTGTTACGCTGTACTTTGAGCAGATAAACTAGACCAAAGGTATTGTGATATAGTTAAAGATGATTATTTAAAAGCACAATGTGAACTTAAAATAGCTATTGTAAAAAATGATAAGAAAATTTGTGATGATATAAAACATATAGAATCAAGAGATTTATGTTATAGTAATTTTATGATAAAAGAAGACATTGATAATGGTATTTGTGAAAAGATTAATGATTCTTTTCTTAAAGAAACCTGTCAATTTATGCTTGCAATTAAATCAAAAGATATAAAGAAATGTGACTCGTATAGTTGGGAAGAAGATTATATGAAAAATTTTTGTTATATTGGTATTGCATGAATAACTAAAAATAAAGATATTTGTAAAAAGATAAAAGATTTAGAATTACAAAAAACTTGTTTGGATATATTTAAGAAAAAAATACCTAAAGAAGAAAATAATTTTTCAATGAATTGTAGTGATGTTACTCCACCAATATGTCCTAGAAATAATGAAGGTTGAAGATGAAATAAAAAAGTTATTAAAAAATCAAATTGATGAGAAATTAGATGTAGTTATTACACATCAAAAAGTGCTTGATATCCATTATATGGAGAACTTCATTTTTTAAATAACAAGAAATATGGAGAATACAAAATGTATTATAAATCATGAAAAATAAGATTATCAGCAAATTATATTGAAGATAGAGCAGATAAATATAGAATAGAATGCACGAAAGAATGAAAATTATTATCTTGTAAAAAATATGACAACTGACAAGCTTTAGGTCTTTGTAAACCTTAATAATTATAAATTTATTTATTTTAACTTATTCACAAATGAAAATATTAAGATTATTGTTAATTGTTATATGTTTATCTTTTGTTAATTTAACTTTTTCTAATTCAGGTAGTATTGAAATCAACAGTGATACAATAGTTGATAATAATGTAGGTCGTATGGTTTTTCTAAAAGATAAGTTAGAAAATCAAGAAAAAGGATTAGATTATATGAAAAAGATAGATGCTTTTATCTTAAAAATAAATAACAATAAAATTATTTTAACAAAAGTGAAAAGAAAGGTGTTACTTATACAAGATAAAGCTAATACTTACGATTTTAAAAAAGGACAAAATATATCTTTAAAAAAATCTGTTTTTGAAATAAAACTTGTATTAGAATATTTTTTAATAAAAATTAAAAAATGATTTGAGAATATTGAAAAATTAAAGCAATTAAAAATAAAAGAAAGAAAAAAAATATCTAAAAATATAAAATCAGTTTATTATACAACTTATTCTGCAGTAAGTACAAAAAAAATAGATTCTCTTATAAATCTCGTAAAAAATACTGAAATTAATTCTGTTACTATTGATATAAAAAATGTAAATTGATATGTTGCTTTTGACATGTCAGATTATAAATTTGATAGGATTAAATCTATTTCAAATGGTATAATAAAAAACCCAAAAAAACTTATAGAAAAATTGCATAATAATGGAATATATGTGATAGCTAGAATTGTTGTTTTTAAGGATAATTTACTTACTAGTACTAGACCTGATTTATCAATAAAATGGTCAACAGATAAAAAAGCTGTGTGGTATGATTATAAATGAAAAAAATATCTTGATCCAAGTTCTAAAGAAGTATGGGATTATAATCTAAATATTGCAAATGCAGCTTATCAAATATGATTTGATGAAATAAATTTTGATTATATTAGATTCCCAACTGATTGAAAGATAAGTAAAACATATTATCCTTTTTCAAGTACTATATTATATCATAATCCTAAGTTATGAAAAATAGTTGCTATAGATAGATTTTCTAATTATATAACTACAAAACTTAGAGAATTACACCCTAATATTATCTTATCTGCTGATGTATTTTGATTAGTTACTAGATGAGATATGCTTCAAATATGACAAAATCTAGAATCTTTTTTAATATATTTTGATTTTGTATGACCAATGGTCTATCCATCACATTATTGAGCAAACTTCTTAGGTTTTAAACAACCAGATAATCATCCTTATGAAGTTTTACAAAATGCAATTTCTTCTTCAAATAAAAAAATAAATAAACTTAATAAAGAAATTAAATTAGCAAGAATAGAAAAGAGAAAAATTAAAATTAATGATAATTTAACAACAGATATTAGTTTTGAAAAAATCGAAAAAATTGATAAATCTAAACTTAGACTTTGGATACAATGATTTTCTTGTACTCGGTGCAAGGGAGCTACTTTATATAATAGAAAAAAATTTAGAAAACAAATAAAAGCAATAGAAGAGTCTTGATTAAATTCTTGGTGGGTTTGGAGTTCTGGATCAAATTATTATTATAATCGGTATAATAAATAGTTTTATTATATAATTTTCAAACTTTATTTATAATTAGAAATTAATAAAAAAT
>CAMZKR010000088.1 GCA_947311335.1 uncultured bacterium | reverse complement strand
AAATATAAAATATATGAATTATAATAAAGCTTTTATTCTTACATCTATATTGTTTTGATCTATACTTATTATAGAAAATATGATTATTCCTATGCAAGCTTTTGTTTTTATTTGGTCCGTAAAATCCTGGTTGCTGGGTGTTACATGTTTAATAGTATGATGAATGCTGTGATATTGAATAAAATGATCCTTAATAAAAAGTAATTTTGATGATAACGAAGATAATTTTAATTTTTAAAAAAGACACCTGAAATTCAGGTGCCTTTTTTTATTTTTTAAATTTAAGATGTTCACAAAAGATTTGTTACAACAAAATTAATTACTGAATTAACTAACCATATAACTATTAATCAAACTATAGCATGAATAATAATTTTTTTTCATCTCTTTACTTTTTCTTCATCTCAAGCTGCTGTTAAAATATTATAACCTCCCCGAAGTCAATATACTACAGCTACTAAATATAAAAAAGATAAAGCAACTACCAATATTCATTGAATAGCTATATCAAGTGTGCTAGAAGATCATTCAAGTCAAGAATTTACATTTCATCTTCAAAATTCTAAAGCATTACTTATATGATTTTGCATTATTAATATGCATCATAATAATATAAAAAATAACTTTTTTAGTTTTTTCATAATAAAATAATTAAAAATATTAAAAAAAACATCTAAATAACTAAAGATGTCTTTTTTAAAACTTAAGTAGTTTGTAATAATTGTTGAACAACCCATTGTATAACTGAACCTACTAACCATATAACTATTAATCAAACAATTGCATGTATTATTATAGTTTTTCATTTCTTTACTTTTTCTTCATCTCAACCGGCTGTCAAAATATTAAAACCTCCCCATAATCAATATACTACTGCAATTAAATATAAAAATGCTAATGCTGCTGTAATAAGAAATTGAACTGATTGATCTACTGAATCAGTTGATCATTTCATTCAATCTTGTACTTTGTCTCCTCAAAGATTTATTGCAGCTTCTGTAACTGTAGTTTGAAATAAAGATACCCCTCAAACTAATCAATAAAAAGATTTCTTTGCTATTTCTTGCATAAAAATAATATTATATTACTAAACATATAAACAATATTATTATATAAAATTTGCATAAAAGGCAAATTTTTTTATAAAGTTTATTTAGATAATAATATATGAGTTATATAATTAACAAATATCGTAATATGTCAATAGAAGAAAAATTAAATGAATTAAAAAAGTATTGAGAAGCAAATAATATTCCAAATATAAGTAAAATTAATGCTATATTTTTAAGAGATTTAATAAAAATATGAAAATTTAAAAACATACTTGAAATCGGGACTGCTAATTGATATTCTACTATAAACTTTGCTTTAGAATTAAAAAAAACATGATGAAGAATTACAACAATAGAGTTTTCTTCTAGAACATACAATATTGCTTTAAATAATTTTCAAGATTTTAATGTTTTTAAAACCATAAAAGCAATAAACTGAAATGCACTTGATATTATTCCAAATCTTAAGGAAAATTATGATTTTGTGTTTATTGATTGAATGAAAAAAAGAACTAAAGATTTTTTAGAATTAATTTGGAAAAAAGTAAAAAAAGATTGAATTATAATAATTGATGATGTTATTAAATTTAAAGAGAAAATGGCATGATTATGGGGGTATCTTGAAAAAAATAATATAAAATATAATATAATTCCAATTGATTTAGATGATTGAATACTTATGATTATAAAATAAATTTTATTCAAAAAATGTATCAATAAGTTTTCTATAGGCCATTCTTTGCTTCAATTCTTCAAAATATTTTGTTCATGGAACATATAATTCCTTTAATCTTTTTAAAACATCTTTTGATTCAAATTTTCAAAGTATTTTTTCTATCTCTATATTTAATTCATTATCTTTTACTTCTACTTTTTCAATTTCCATTAATTTATGAAAAATAAGTTCTCATTGTAGTCTTTTTAATGCTGTATTTTTTACATGTTTATCTTTATAATCTTCTTCTGAAAGCTTTAAAGATTCAAGATAATCTGAAACTTTCATTCCATCTTTTTGAATATTTTCTTTTATTTCATTATAAACATTTTCTATTTTATTTTTAAGTAGTTTATCTCAAATCTCTATTTTTGTTATTTTTAATAATTCCTCTATTAATTTATGTTCTTCTTCAAGTCTAATATTTGCCTCTTTTGTTTCTTTAATTTCTTCTTTTATTAAAGATTTAAATCATTTTAAATCTAAATCTTTTCATCTCAACTGTTTAATAAACTCTTTTGTAAACTCTGGTTTAATAGATTTTTCAAATTTTTTTATTTTAATTTTAAATTTAGTTTTCTTTCATGCAAAACTTGTATTATGGTAATCTTTGGGAAAAGTAATATCTAGTTCTTTTTCATCTCAAAGTTTAGATCAAATGAGTCAATCTTCGAAACCTGGAACTAAAACTCATGATCATAAAATGATTGGATAATCTTTCATAGATGTAGTTTTAAGTAATTTTCATTTCATATCATATCCATCAGTATCAATTGTAATCTTATCTGAAAGTTTTATTGTAATTTTTTTATTTGTAACTTCTTCATATTTTATAAATTTTGTTTGTATTTCTTTTAAAGTATTTTCAACTTCTTTATCTTCAACTTTAACTTTTTTCTTTTTTAATTTTATATCTTTATATTTTTTACTTATCTCAACTTTGGGAAATATTTCAATATGGATTTTTATTTTTAATGGGATTTCTGAAATAATTTCTTTTATTTCTGCTTCAGCAGTTGGAAGTATTTTTTCTTTTTTTATTGCTTCTCTATACATAAAATCAATTGCTTTTTCTATTGTAATTTGATTTATATATTCTTCAGAATAATGTTTTATAATAATATTATCCGGAATATTACTCCCTTTTCTAAATCATTTTATTTCAGCATTTTTTCTTAAATAATTTAATGCCTCTATTCTAAATTTAGCTATAATTTCTTTTTTTTCTTCAACTACAAGTTCTACAATAGATTTTGGTAAAATCTTCTTTTCTATTTTCATAGTAACATGGTTAATTTTAAATACCAAAGAATTATATAAATAATTCCTTATTTTCAAAATTAAATTTAAACTTCCATTTAAATAAATATTTTTATATTATTAAATAAAATATAATATAATCAAACCATAAAAACACTGTTTTTTTTGACAAAAGACTATATATAATATAATATTTGTGTTACAATTTTATTTTACTAATTTAACAATGTTATGTTAAATAAAAAATTAAAAAGAGGTTTTACTCTTATTGAACTACTAGTTGTTATTACTATAATAGGTATTCTTGCTACTGGTGCAGTAGCTGTATATACTGCTCAAATACAAAAAGCTAGAGATAGTACTAGAATAAATGACATAAAAGCTATACAATCTGGTGTAGAACAAGTTTACCAAGATAGTTGAGAATATCCACATAGTAATGAATTTTCAACTTGAAATACTTCAGCTTGAAGAACTTGAGTAAAAACTTATGTTGAACTTATTCCTTCTGATGCAAAACTTGGTCAACCTTGTAGTGGTTGAGATAAATGTTGATATACATACTGAGTATCATCAGATGCTAATGGAATATTATATTGAGAATACGAATTATCTACAGCTTTTGAAAATGAATGAAATGTAGGAAATAAAGCTGATGACACAAAGGATCATGGTAATGATAATCATAGATTTGAAATTTGAATAAATGTTAGTTCTGCTCATCATGATACAACTACATCATGATCTACAATAACAGCTACTAGTAGCTGATGTAGCATTAGTGCAATGTGAGGAGGTACAATTACTTGAACTTCATCTATTCTTTTATCTGATGATTGTTAATTTTAATTTAAATCAACTTAAAAAACTCTAGTAATTTAACTAGAGTTTTTTTAAGATTTCTTTTGTTTTTTTTGAATAACTAAGTCATATAAAATCTATTTTATAAACTTGTGATAATATAATTGAATGTAATCTTTGCGAAAAACATATATCTATATATTTATTTTTATAAATTTGATAAGTTTCTTTTAGATTTGTAGTTATTTTAATATCTTTTTTAATAAATTGTTTCAAAAATAAATAATCATTTGAGTTAATATTAGTTTTATGAAAACTATGAGGCATCAATATAATATTAGCTTGTTTCTTTAATAAAAAATTTATTAAATCTTTTATTTTTTTCTTTTCTCATTTTCACATAAATCCTTTTCTTAAAGCTAGTCAAACTCTTTTTCATTTAAAATCTATTGTTTTTATTAAATCTATTTTAAATGTTTTAGAATCTATAGATTTTATTAGATAATTATTATTTATTTGTTTTTTATTATTTATATTATCATAAAAAACTGGATCTAAAATAAGTTTTGATTTTATATTTATTTGTTTTAATAAATTCTTAGAATAAGTATCTCTCACATAAATTTTAAAAGAATTTTTAAATATATTTTTTAATAATCATAAATTGTTTTTATTTTTTATATCAATTCATATTCAGTAAAACATAACCCTTTTACTAAATAAATTAAAAACTTTTCTTCTTATTGACCATAATCTAAGAGGATTTTTTACTCATTTTATCTCATTATCAAAAATAACTCATCATCATCAAATAATAATCAAGTCTGACCATAAAACTGTTTGAAAAAAAGAAAAAAAATTATATATATTTTTTTTTATATTTTTTATCTTTTTTATCTCTATAGGAAAATATTCTAAATATTTTATATTTTCTTTTTGAAAAAAAGTATCTTTTTTTTCATAAGTAAAAACTCTAAAATTAATCTTTTTATTTTTATAAATCTTTTCTATTTCTTTTATTTCATTTTTTAATATAAGCTCATCTCATAAATTCTGACAACCTATTGATGCAAAAATAGAAATATTCATTATATATTTTTAATTACATATTGTATTATTTCTCATGTTTTAGTCATATTTTGTGGTAATTTATACAATATATCTTCTATTTTTTTTGCATTATATCACATATTTACAAGTGTTATTTTTATTTGATTAAATATTTCTTTATCAATATTTAAATCATTTTCTTTTTTGTCTAATTCTAAAGTGGATAATTTAATAAAATCTTTGTCTTTTAATTCTAGTATTATCTTAGATGCCATTTTCTTTCATATTCATTTTATTTGTTCTATTATATGTTTATCTTCATTTTTAACAGCAACAATTAAGTTATTTATTCATAAATCTAATATATTTAAAGCTACTTTCCCTCAAATTCAAGATATTTTAATAAGATTTTTAAATATTTCTTTTTCTTCTAATTTTAAAAAACCAAATAAAGCTTGAGTATTTTCTGATATATGATGATATATATAAACCTCTACAACTTCTCATAAATTTAAAAAAGAACTTGTAGATTCATTTATAAAAACATTGTATCATATTCAACTATCAAGTAATATAGATACTTTTTTATCTTGAATGTTAATTATTTTTCATCTTATATAACAAATCATTTTTAATATATTCTTAAATAAAACTTTCTTTAATACTAAAAAATAATATACTTTTGTAAAGAAATAATAATTATAAATTATGAAACAAATATTAATTAATATAATAACGTTTTATCAAAAATATATATCAAAAGACCATTCTTTTTGGGCTAAAAAACATTATAAGACTCCTCATTGTAAGTATATTCCTAGTTGTAGTCAATATACAAAGGAAGCTATAGAGTATAAATGAGCATTAAAGTGAAGTTTATTATGACTTTATAGAATTATAAGATGTATGCCTTGGAGTAAATGATGATATGATCCTGTAATAAAACAAAGAAAAAAATAATTTTACTTTTTTCTTTTTTTTTATATAATCTGTTTTGTTTTAAAGGAAGAGTTTCACTTACTCGTTATTACCTTATTATTTTTTTTAAATTATTATTATGATTAAAAGAGGGAAAAAATATAAAAAAGCTCTTGAATTTCTAAAAGAGTGAATGTCGTATAAAATAGATGAAGCAATAGAATTATTAGAAAAAACAAATACAGTTAAATTTGATCCTACTGTAGAAATACATTTTACTCTTAATCTAGATCCAAAACATCAAGATCAAATGATAAGAACAACTATAAGTTTACCTCATGGGTCTTGAAAAACTCCAAAGATTTGTGTTTTTAGTGATAGTATTGAAGCTTCTGAATTAAAAAAAGCTTGAGCTGAAATTGTTTGAAATGAAGAACTTATAACAGAAATTGAAAAAGGTAATTTATCACCTAATTTTGATGTCTGTGTAGCTTCTCCTTCAATGATGAGACATCTATGAAAAATTGCAAGAATATTATGACCTAAAGGTTTAATGCCTAACCCAAAAACTTGAACTGTATGAGAAGATTTAATTGCAATTGTAAAAGAAATAGCAGCTTGAAAATTTGAATTCAAAACAGATAAAGAATGAAATATTCATACTATATTTGGTAAATTATCATTTTGAGCTGATAAATTAAAAGAAAATCTAAATCATTTTTTAACTACTATAAATGATATTAAACCTGCATGATCAAAATGAAAATATATTGAAGCTATATATCTATGTAATGCTATGGGGCCTTCTATAAAACTAGATACAACTATATAAAAAATAATAAAAAAAGACTTATAAAAAATTATAAGTCTTTTTTTATTATTTTTTCTAAACTATACATTTTTAATACTGTATTAAATCCTTTTTGTAAATCATTTAATATTAGTGTTGTATTACAAGTATTTATATTTTTGCATATTTGTCATGCTGTACAATCTCTAATTCAAAGTGATTCATCTACTGCAAGTAATATATCATAAATAGATATTTCCTTTATTTCTTTATACAAAATCACTCATCAATTTCTTCCTTTTATGGTTTTTAAAATATTAGTTTTTTCTAAATTTGCTATTATTCTTCTTAACATTGATTCACTAATATTTTGACTATAAGATATATCTTTAATTTTTAAAATTTGTGGAGATTTTGAGGCTATATATAAAACTGATTTTAGTGCATAAGATCATTTTTTAGATAACTTTATCATTTTATATTATTAATAATTAAACACTTAATGAATCAAAGTCGTCTAAAAGTCAATCCTTTAAATATTTGTGAATAGCATTTTTTGTTGTTAAAAGTCATAAAACAGCTGCTTTTTTTCTTCTATCAGATATTTCTTGTTTTATTAAATCTTTTATATATTTATAATCTAATAAAAATATTTCTTTTATTTCTTTTCAAATAATAGACTCTCAAAATATACTAGCACAAGCTGTTGTGATTATTGCTGTTTCTCATTCAAAACTCCAATCTTTAATTATATTGTTTTTTATTTCAATATAAACCTTTAAATCATCTCAACAAGTTCTATTTTCTTCAAAATAAGTTATATTATAATTTTTTAATATTCATTTATTTGGAGGTGTTTTACTATAAAAAGCAATTATTTCATTAAACATTTAAGAATAATATTTTTAAAATAAATTATCTAAGATAAACTTTTTTTGCATTTTT
>CAMZKR010000087.1 GCA_947311335.1 uncultured bacterium | reverse complement strand
TATTTTCTTTAGATTAAATTATAATTTTATTCATTTTTCTTATAATAAACTTAACTTAAAATATAATTTTTAAAATTATGACAATTACTAAAAATTGAAAAACTTATTATACAATAGATGAAGCAATGTCTTTATGAAATCAAAAAATAAATAAAAGAGCAGAAAAATTATTTATTCAGGCTAAATCTAATAGATTACAAAAGGAAAAAGAAGACAACTTAATAAATAATTTAAAATAATGAAAATTTTAAAAAGAAATATAAAATTATTCTATATAATCAGTTTTTTAGAAGCTTGTATTTTTACAACTTCAATTTGGGTATTTTTCTTTACAAGTTATTTGATATTTTCATTCCATACAGCATTAATAATAACTATTTTATCTTGAGTAGTAGCTTTTATTTTTGAAGTTCCTTCATGAGCTTGGGCTGATAGATTTTGAAGAAAAAAAATGTATTTTTTAGGGATTTCTTTAATTATATTATCTTTTTCTTTTTGGTTATTTTCTAAAGATTTATATTTATTTATATTTTCAGCTATTTTAAATTGATTATGATTTGCTATTACTTCCTGAAATTTTGAGGCATTAATTCATGATTCTTTAGAAGAAAAATTAGAATGAAATAAATTTAAAAAAATATGAGCAAATGCTTATATCTCAATTTTTTCTTGAAGAACCTTTTCTTCTTTATTTGCTTGATATTTATTTGTAATAAATCCATTATTACCTATATATTTCACTATACTGGCCTATATTATAGTTTTTATAATATTATTTTTTATAGTAGATGTATGACAAAAAAAATCACATTCATTAGATACAAAAACTCATATAAAAGAATGATTAGATTTTCTTTCTAAAAATAGATTTTTATTTTATCTTATAATTATTATATCTTTAATATCATCTATTTGAAATATATATTGGTTTACATATCAACCATATTTTAAACAAATTTGATTTAGCATTGAAAGTATTTGAATTCTCTTTTCTATAACAGGTATTTTTTCAGCTTTATGAGCTCATTTTATTAAAAAAATGCAAGATGTATTTACAGAAAAAAAGATTATTTTTATAATGATTTGATTATTATTTATTTCATGAATTTCTATTCAATTTTTTAATATATATTTAGCAATTTTATGAGTTGCAATAATTTCAATAGTATTTGGTTTTGTTATGAGTTTTTGAAATAATGTTCTAATTCAGAAGTCTCCCAAAACTCATAAATCAACAATTTTATCAATATTTTCATTTGTTATTACTATTTGATATGTAATTTTTTCAATAATTTCTTGATTTATAGTAGATTATTGTTGAATTTATGAATTATATTTATGAAATATAATATTGATTATATTATTGTTTATTTTTAGTATTTCTAAGTTAAAAAATGAAACTTTACAAAAAAACTAATTTTATTAAACTATAATTAATTTAAAATCTAATTTTAAAATTATGCAAACTTTACAAGCATAAACTACAAAAAGAACAATATCGATTCGCTCTCTCCGAGGTCTTGATTTCCTTACGCTTCGCTCCAGAAAACACTTCAACCCCATTGAGTTTCATTCTAATGTTCGCAACTCTAACAAGTTGCCAACATTAAATAAAATAATTTTTCATGCCCTTAGAAACAAAGTTTATATAAATCATAATAATTTACTATAATTATGGAAGTCATTAACCAAGAAATTAAATTAGAACTAAAAGAAGAATTTACTTCTGTAAAAAGTATATTTGAATCTCTTGTGCAAGAGATTAATCTAAATAATGCCAATATTGTTTGTTGGGTCCCTCATGAAGTTTCATCACTAATTCAAATTGGTTGGGAAGATGGTCTTTTGGATGATTTAAAAGATTTTCTAAATGATAAAGTTCCAAAAGGAAAATGGATGAAACATGATGAACCAGACACTCCCTTTAGGCATAATTTTTATGAGCATATAAGAAGTAAATTAATTGGAAATGTGTCAATAACTTTAATTGTAAAAGATAGTAAATTATATATTGGCAAATATCAAGATTTGTATTTTTATTCTCCTGTGTTTGAGAATATTCCAAATCAAATGATATTTTGCAGAATTCTTAAATTCGATTAAATGGGTATGAAAAATTACTTACTTCGTTTCACTTCCGCAGCTTTCCTCCTTTCAATCGTCGGGTCATTTAACAAGGGATATACAGTTCAACACTCGGTTCGGACTTCACCTAAATTTTTCTTTTTCCCTTAATTTATGATGAAATCTAGTTAAGTTAGTGAAAAAGAAAAACTTCGTATATTCCTAACATTATGCGACGTATGTTTTTTTATTTTTTAAATTTCTTCAAATATTTCTTTGTTCCTCTTCATTCAAAAAGTAAAATTGAATTATTTATTATATTTTTTAAATTATTTATTATATTTTTTTCATTAAATCATGCTTTTTTTAATCATTTAATAAAACATTTTTTATTATTAATTCAAATATACATTATTTTTAATTTTTTCAAAGTTCATATTTTTTTTCATAATTCAAAATGTATTTTTTTACTTTCCTTTCATAATTCAAGTATATCATCGACTATTAAAACTTTTTCTCAATTAAAATATTTAAGTGTTTTTATTCAAACTAAAAGTCCATTTTCTGATAAATTATAAGTATCATCTATAACTATTAGATTTTTTCATTTATAAATTACTTTTTCAATTTTAAAAGTATTATTTAAATTTTTAAGTTTTAAAATATATTTTTTTAAATTATTATATTTTATTCAAATATCAATACAAAAAGCAATAATTCAAGTTAAATTTAATATGTTGTGTTTTCAAATTAAAAAGGTTTTAAATTTATATTTTTGTTTTTTATAATTTACTATAAATTCAGTTTTAAAATCTTTTATATCAATAATCTCAGATTTAATATTTGAATTTATATTTTCTAAAGAATACCTAACTACATTTAAATTCTTTGGAAAATTTAATGATCTTATATTTTTATCATCAAAATTAACATAAAGTATTCATTTATTTTTGATAACTTTATTTTTTATCTCAAATTTTGTTTTTTTTGTATTTTCAATAGATCAAAAAAGTCACAAATGTTGGTTTCAAATAGCCGTTAAAAATCAATATTTATGATTAATAATTTTTCATAAAAGTTTTATTTCTCATATTTTATATGCTCAAGCTTCTGCTACAAAAAATTTAAATTTATTACTAAGTTTCTTCAAAATTAAATCAGATACTCAAAGTTCTGTATTTATATTTTTTGGTGTTTTAAGTATTTTTCATTCTTCTTTTAAAATACTAGATAAAAACTCTTTTGTACTAGTTTTTCAATAACTTCAAGTAATTGCTATTTTTATCAAATTATTTATTTCTTTTGATTTATTTATTGCTTTATTTATAAGTTTATCTTTTTTATAAATAACAATTGGTGAAATAATTATATTCCAAATAAATATTATAAAATATGGAAACAAAAGTGATATAAAT
>CAMZKR010000086.1 GCA_947311335.1 uncultured bacterium | reverse complement strand
TGAATATTATGATTAGGAACTTTGATATATTTTATATATTTTATTATAAAAAATTATAAAAGGAAACCATATTTTGAGTGAATCTTTATATTTTTTATATTTACTTTTTTCAATCCTTCTTCTATATCCGTTTATTTAATATTAATTTTAATATTTAGTATAATAAAAAAAGATTTTAAAAAACAAAAAACTGTACCCCCTTTATTTATAGCAATAATATTTATTTTAATAACATCAATATCAATAATTGGTAGTTTTTTTTCATATAAATATTATTTAGCTGAAAATTTTTTATATAATAATAATTACGAAAAAGCTAAAAACATATTTCCTTTTAACCCTACATATTATTATGAGTTATGAGAATCAAATAAATGATTGAGAGTTTGAGTATTTCATAGTGAAGAATATTATTTATCAAAAATATATTTGTATAATAATATAAATAATGATTGTGATTTATTATTATTAAATTTTCCAAGTATTGAAAATTATTTTTATTGTTGAAAATTATTAGAAGAATTTTGAGAAAAAGAAAATGCTTTAAATTATTATAAAAAATGAGTAGATAAATTACCCAACTTATGGAATAAAAATTCTAAATATTATAACAATATTATTATAAAAAGAATAATAAATTGAAATAGATTATTAAATAAAAAATATAGTAATTTAAAAGATATATTATGAATATTATGAATTGAAATAACAAAAAAATAATTGACTTTTAAATTTAAAAAAATATATTTAACTTATTTATCAAAAACTTTTTATTAATCAGTTTTAACAAAAACATAATTATTATGATTATTATAACTTTTAGAAAATCTAAGATATATTTTTAGTAAATTAACTAAATACTTAAAAAACTCTTAGAAAAACTAAGAGTTTCTTTTAATTTTTAATCTACATTATATGGATAATTATTCATTAAAGAAAATAAAAAAAGCAAAAAATAACTTCTGAGATTTTGTAAAAGAAACACCTCTAGAATATTCTGAAAGATTAAGTAATTTATATAATGCTAATATTTATTTAAAAAGAGAAGATTTACAACCTGTTAGAAGTTATAAAATAAGATGAGCTTTTAATTTAATAAATTCTTTATCGAAAAAAGAAAAGAAATCTGGTGTAGTTTGTGCAAGTGCTTGAAATCATGCACAATGAGTAGCAATAACTTGTAATAAATTAAAAATAAAATGAGTTATTTTTATGCCGATTACAACACCTAGTCAAAAAGTATATAAAACTAAACAATTTTGATGAAAATATATAGAAATTGAATTAATATGAGATACTTTTGATGAAGCTTTTTATGCTAGTAAAGAATATGAAAAAAAACACAAAGCTACCTTTGTACATCCATTTGATGATGAGAGAATTATAGAGGGGCAAGCTACTATATGATTTGAAATATATAATGAATTAAAAGAAGATCCAGATTATATAATATGTCCTATATGATGATGATGAGTTATATCATGACTTATTAGTATAACAAAAATTTTAAAGAAAAAAACAAAAATTATATGAGCAGAACCATTGTGAGCTGCTTGAATGAAAAAATCTTTAAAGATTTGAAAAAATACTACTTTAGATTCTATAGATATATTCGTTGATTGAGCTGCCGTGAAAAAAGAATGAGAAAATACTTTTAATATAGCAAAGAAATATAATTTAGATGTAATTACCTGCCCAGAAAATAGAATTTGTTCTACTATATTAGATTACTTAAAAGAAGAATGAATAGTAGTAGAACCCGCATGAGCACTAGCTACTGATGCGTTAAAAGGCTTAAAAAATAAAATAAAATGAAAAACTGTAGTTGTTATAATTAGCTGATGAAACTTTGATTTTGAAAGATTACCAGAAGTAAAAGAAAGAAGTATGAAATTTGAATGACTAAAAAAATATTATCTAATAATTTTTCCCCAAAGATCTTGAGCTTTAAAAGACTTTTTACAATGTTTATGAAAAAATGATGATATAGAAAGATTTGAATACCTAAAAAAATCAGTAAAAAATACTGCTCCAGTTTTTATATGAATAAAAACAAGTAAAAAAAAGTATTTTAAAAATATAGAGAAAAATATGGAAAAACTATGATTTAAATATAAAGATGTAACAAATAATGAACTTTATTTTGATTTATTAATATAATTTTTCACTCTTTTAGCTAAATTTCCATATAAATTGCTTATATATTCTTCCCTATAAGAATTATACTTCTTATATTTTATAGTCTCTATCTCTAACTTACTTTTCTTGGCTATTTCTCTAAACTTATCTTGCAATTCTACTCATCAATAATAAAATATAAAAGGTGGATATTCTTTAGAAAAAGCAAATTTTGACATTTTTTTTATTTGAATCTTCTCAGTATTTACCATAATTACTGATATATTATGGTAAATACTTCTATATCTTCCCATACTATCAAATCTATCTATAAATTCTATTTTATCTATATCCTTATAGTATACTTTATGCTTATACTGTGTCATATAACTTACATATATAAGGTAATCATTATAAAAGATTACTTGATCATTCTTATTTTTATTACCAATAGTATATAATTTATTATTATTTTCTCATAATTT
>CAMZKR010000085.1 GCA_947311335.1 uncultured bacterium | reverse complement strand
TATCTTTTATAACTAGTAATAATTTTAGTAATAAACCATCTTATTTAAATAAAAAAGAAAGTATTTTTATTGGTTTTTGAAAAAAAATATGAACTAATTCTATATTTGTTACAAATGATATAAAAAAAGAGATTGAAAAAATAAAAAAAGAATTACCTAAAAATATAGATATAAAAATAATTCAAGATGAATGAGTAACAGCAAAAAATGCTACAAATATGCTTATCATAAATCTTTTGCAAAGTATAGCTATAGTTGTATTTATACTAACTCTTTCTTTATGATTTAAAAATGCCTTAAATACTGCTATTAGTATTCCTCTAACACTTTTTTCTGTTTTTAGTATATCTCTTTTAATATGAGAAAATATAAACAGAATTACTCTTTTTGCTTTAATTTTAGTATTATGAATGCTTGTTGATGATTCTACTGTAGTAGTTGAAAATATTGCTAGACATTTAAAAACTAGAAAACTTGAAAGAAAAACAAAACTAGAAGCTGTATTAATTGCAATAAAAGAAGTAGAACTTTGAGTTATTTTATCTACTGTAACTAGATTACTTGCTTTTTGAGCAATGTTTGCTGTTTGATGAATGATGTGAGAATACATGGCCCCTATTCCAAAATTTGCTTTAATGGCATCTATTTTATCAACTACTGTTGCATTGACTATTAATCCTTGGCTTAGTTATTATCTAACAAAAGAAAATGATGAAAAAAAAATAAAACTAAAAAGAAGAAAGTGGAGTATTAGAAAAATTCATATAAATATATTATCAAAATTTTTATGAGATTCAAAACAAGAAAAGATAAAAAGAAAATTATTTAAAATAATATTTTGGGTATCTCTTTTTATTATAATTATTTGACCTATATATCTTTGAATATTTAAAGCCAGAATGCTTCCTAAATCTAATCAAAATCAAGTATATTTATGGATAGATACTCCTAGATGATGGAACAGTAAAAAAACAAAAGATATAGAAAAAGATATAACTAATTTTTATATAAATATTATATCTTCTAAATACTCTAAATACAATATAGTAAAAAATATTTCTTCAACTATATGACAATCTTTTATGTGAGATTTTGCAAATTTATTTAGATGATGATCTTATAGAATTTGAGAAAATCAAATAAGCTCAAGAATAAATTTATACTCACCGGAAAATTATAAAAATATTACTTGAAAAACTAGGATATCATCAGAAGATTTTGTAATAAAAACAAGACCAATGTTAAGAAACTATTTACTTTCAAAATATCCTGATATAAAAATAAGATTACTTGAAGATCCTCCATGACCTCCTGTTAGATCAACTTTTAGAGCAAAAATAAAATGAAATGCTAATAAAGAAAATTTAAAAAAATTCACAATAAAATTAGAAAATCTGGTAAAAGAAATTGCAATTAAAGAAGACATGGTTGATATTATAAATAATCTTTCCACAACATATAAAAAAATAAATTTAAAAATAAACCATAATTCTTTATCAAAAGCTGGTCTTACTACTGAGCAAATTATTTATTCTTTAACTATTGCTACTAATTGACTTCCTATAAGTATAGCAAAGGATAATAATTCATTAGAACATACAAATATAGTTTTGATTTGAAAAGATAATGATAATTTAAATTATTTAGATAATTTTACACTAACAAATAATAAATGAATAAAGATTCCATTATCATCTGTAGTAAAAAAAGAATATAGTTTTGTAGAACCAGAAATAGAAACAGATAAAAGAGAAAAAAATTTTATAATAGCTAGTGAAATGTGAAATAATTCTCTTGTTTATCCTCAAATAAAACTTATAAAAAAAATTTTAAATAATGATTTTTTAAAAAATAAATATAAATTAAAATCTTTTAGTCCTTATAAAATAACTTTAATATGATTAAAAGATTGAAAAGATTATATAATAGAATGGTGATGAGAATGGGAACTTACATTAGATACATTTAGAGATTTATGAACAGCAATGGCTATTTCCCTTCTTTGAATTTATTTATTACTTGTATGACAATTTAGAAGTTTTTCTGTGGCTAGAGTTATAATGATTACTTTTTTACTTTGATTTTTTTGAGTATTTTGATGATTTAGTTTGCTTTATATTATTAAAAATGAATACTTTTCAGCAACTTCTATGATATGAATAATAGCTCTATGATGAATTGTTGTTTGAAATGCTATATTATTAATAGAATATATAAATATATTAAAAAATAATTGAGTTTTACTTAAAGATGCTCTATTAAAAGCTACTTATACTAGATTTAAACCTATAATTTTAACATCTCTAACAACTGTATTTTGAGCTGCTACTATAATATGAGACCCAGTATGGAGCTGACTTGCTTGGACTATTATATGATGATTACTTATTAGTTCTATATTAACATTATTTGCTATACCTATATTTTACTATGATAGTCAAAAGCTAGAGTGGGATAAAAAAGTTTAATTTATCGCATACATAACTATCCCAGCAGCTACTGAAACATTTAGGGATTCCTTTTTTCCTTTCATCGGAATTATTATCTTTTTATCTGATAATCTTAATATATTTTTATTTACTCAAGATATTTCATTTCACATAACTAAACAAACTTTTTTATATTCTTCTTTAAATAATTTTGTATAATAAATAGCATCTTTTGTTAATTCTACACTAAATATTTTATATCAAGATTTCTTTAATTTTTTAATTTCTTCTATTGGATTTAAAAAATATTCCCAATTAATCCAAGTTTCTGCTCATAAAGCTGTTTTACTTATATCATTTCTAGGAGGATGAGGGGTAAAACCCGTTAATATTATTTTATTAAATCATGCTCCATCAGCATTTCTAAAAATAGCTCATACATTTTGCATTGAACGAATAGAATCAAGTAAAATAATTTTGGACATAATTTGAGTCAAAATATAAAAATAAATATAAAATATATAATAATGTATTTAACATTATATTCAATAAAAATTAAAAAATATATAGTTTTTTTTTATAGACATTTTATTTATTTTAAAAATATGATATAATAAGAGAAATAAAATCTAAAATCTTAAATAAATGGACTTA
>CAMZKR010000084.1 GCA_947311335.1 uncultured bacterium | reverse complement strand
AAAATATAAAGAATATTTTTTTAAAACAAAATTTTGAATTAAATACCTTATTTATATAATCAATAAATAAGGTATTTATTTTTTAATCAAATATAATAATATGATAACATATTATTTTAAGATGCGAATCAGTTAAAGTTATATATTTATATTTTTTAATTTTTTAATTGAATAATTATTATGATAAACAAAGATTTTCAAAAGAAATATAATCCAACTGATTTTGAAGAAAATATTTATAAAAGATGGGAAAAAGAGGGAGATTTTAAATCAAAAAAAAGTTTAAGTGGAGATAAATTTTATATTCCTATGCCACCTCCAAATGTAACTTGAAAACTTCATCTTTGACATGCTATATTTATAGCATTACAAGATATTATGACTAGGTACCATCGTATGATTTGAGATTCTACTTTACGGTTACCTTGAACTGATCATGCTTGAATTGCGACTCAAACTGTTGTTGAAAAAAAATTAGCTCAAATAGGAAAAACAAAATATGATTTATGAAGAGAAAAATTTTTAGAAGAAACTTGGAAGTGGAAAAAGGAACATTGAGATATTATAACATCTCAAATTAGAAAAATGTGAGCTAGTTGTGATTGGAGTAAAGAAAGATTTACATTCGATAAATGATTAAATAAAAGAGTAACATCAGCTTTTGTTGATTTATATAATAAATGACTTATTTATAAATGAGAGTATATGGTTAATTATTCTCCAGCTTTAAATACAGTATTATCTGATCAAGAAGTAATTTATAAAGAAGAACCTTGAAAGCTTTATTATATTACTTATTTTGTTTCTTGAAGTGATAATGAAATTATAGTTGCAACAACAAGACCAGAAACAATGCTTTGAGATGTTGCTGTGGCTGTTCACCCTAAAGATAAGAGATATAAAAAGTTATTAAAAGCTTGAAAAAAATTAATATTACCAATTGTAAATATTGAAATTCCAATCATAGCTGATGAAATGGTTGATATGGATTTTTGAACATGAGCAGTTAAAATAACTCCAGCACATGATCCAAATGATTTTGAAGTTTGAAAAAGGCATAATCTTGAATTAAATAGAATAGTATTATGAAAAGATTCTAGAATGACTGAAATTGCTTGAATTTTTGCATGACAAGATTTTTTAACCGCTAGATCAAATATTGTTCAATTATTAAAATCAAAATGAAATTTATTAAAAATAGAAGATCATATATCAAAAGTATGATATTGTGAAAGATCTTGATGTAAAGTTGAAACTATTATTTCTAAACAATGGTTTGTAAGTGTAAAACCAATAGCTAAAAAAGTTATAAAATGATATAGAAAAAAAGATTTTGAAATAATTCCAAAAAGATTTAATAAAATTTTTGAAGATTGGATATTTAATTTAAGAGATTGGTGTATATCTCGTCAATTATGGTGGGGGCATCAGATTCCTGTTTATTATCATAATGAAACATGAAAAATGCTTGTTACTGAAGATGATATGAGTCAAAATAAAGATTATACTAGAGATCCAGATGTTCTAGATACTTGGTTTTCAGCGGCATTATGGCCTTTTTCTACACTTGATTACGATATATGAAATAGTAAACAACCAGATTTATTTAAAAACTTTTATCCAGCAGAAATGCTAGAAACATGACATGATATAATCTTTTTCTGGGTTATTAGAATGTTATTATTTTGATATGAATTTACCTGAGAAACTCCATTTAAAAAAATTTATTTACATTGATTAATTAAAGATAAACATTGAAGAAAAATGAGTAAAAGTTTATGAAATGGAATAGATCCTCTTCAAATGATAGAAAAGTATTGAACAGATGCTCTTAGATTAGCTTTAACTATATGAAACACTCCATGAAATGATTTAAAACTTGATGAAAAAAATATAAATAATAATAAAATATTTATTAATAAGTTATGGAATGCTTCTAGATTTGTTAATACAAATATTTCTGATATAAAAGATTATGATATTGATAATATTGAAAATGATTTAATAAAAAATTATGAAAATTTAATGTTTCATGAAAAATGGATACTTAGTAGAATTAAATATTTGTGAGACTTGGTAACTAATTCTATGAATGATTACACTTTTTCAGAAGCTGGACAAGAACTTTACCATTTTACTAAAAATGAATTTTGTGATTATTATATTGAAGAATTTAAAATAACTAAAGAAAAATCTTTATATTTTGAAAATGTTATTTTATATGTAATAAATACTTTATTAAAATTTTGGCATCCATATATACCTTTTGTAACTGAAGAAATATACTTAAAACTTTGATTTCAAAAAGGTTTAATAAACTCACAATGGCCAGTAATAAAATTTGAAAGAAATTTAGAAATTGAAAAAGAAAAGATTTTAGTTATTAATTTAATAAGAGAAGTTAGAAAAATAAGATCAGAAAATAATATATTACCAAATAAAACAATAAAATTAAGTATTTATGTTAAAAATAAAAATGCTGAAACAATAAATAAATCACTTGATATAATTTGATGAATTTTAAAATCAGAAGAAACTAAAATAATAACAAAAAAATTACAAGATCCAAATTTAGCTTATAGTATAATAAAAGCTTGAGTAGAAGTTTATGTTGACACATCTAATGCTATTGATTTAGAAAAAGAAACTAAAAGATTAAAAGATCGAATTACAGATTCAAAAGAATATATATCTATTATTGATAAAAAATTACTTAATGAAAATTTTATAAAAAGAGCCCCAAAAAAATTAATAATAGAAGAAATGGAAAAAAAAGAACAAGCAAAAGATAGATTATCTAAACTTACTGAGAAATTAAAAAAACTTAATAATTAAAAAATAAATTAATGAAAATAGGAATAGTTTGATTACCAAATGTATGAAAATCAACACTTTTTAATGCATTAACAAAAAATTATAGTGCTGAGGCACAAAATTTCCCTTTTTGTACAATTGAACCAAATGTATGAATAGTTAATGTAAATGATAAAAGGTTAGAACAAATTAGAAAAACAGTTAATGGTGAAAAAATAATTCCAGCAATGTGTGAATTTATAGATATTGCTGGAATTGTTAAGTGAGCAAGTAAAGGAGAATGACTTGGTAATAAATTTTTAGCTAATATAAGAGAAGCAGACGCTATTTTACAGGTTGTTAGAATTTTTGAAAATAAAAATATAATTCATGTAAATTGAAATATAAATCCTAAATGAGATATAGAAATAATAAATTCTGAATTAATTTTAGCAGATATTGAAACTATTGAAAAAAGAATTATAAAAGATTCTAAAAAGGCAAAATCTGATAAAAATTTTAAAAAATTAGTAGAGATTTATAAACTAGTTTTTGAAAAATTAAATTCTTGAATTTTAGTTAATGATATGTGATTAAGTGATGAATATTTAGAAAATTTATATGATTTACATTTACTTACAAATAAAAAATTTATATATGCTTGTAATGTTTCAGAAGATATGATGAATATTTCTGAAAATGAATTAAAAAAATTAATTTGAATAACTAATAATAATACAAAAATAATTCCTATTTCTGCAAAATTGGAAGAAGATATGATTGAAATGAAGAAAGAAGAAAGAAAAGAATTTTTGGATGATATGTGACTTATTTCTACAGGTTTAGATAATCTTATTAAATCTTCTTACGATGCTTTAGGATTAGAATATTATTTTACAGCATGAGAAAAAGAAGTAAGAGCTTGGACAATAAAAAAATGATCTTTAGCTCCAATTGCTGCTTGAGTAATACACACTGATTTTGAAAAAGGTTTTATAAAAGCAGATGTAGTAAATTGGCAAGATTTAGTAGATACTTGATGATGGAGTGGAGCAAGAGAAAAATGAAAGGTAAGACTTGAATGAAAGGAATATATAGTTAAAGATTGAGATGTAATTTTGTTTAAATTTAGTAGTTAAAAAGTAATTATTTTTCTAATAAATATCATTTATTAATTACAGTTTTTAATTTAAATTTTTTTCATAATTTTAGGGCTAAAGGTTAAAATATTATATTTTTAGTAAATTTTTTAAAAATAGTAGAAAGTATATCTTATTTTGAAAGAGATGGTTAGGATAAATAATTATTTTTTTATAAATTTAGCTATAAAGAATCATTCCATATCTTTATTAGGTAGTATTCTAATACTTTTTGATACGTCTTTTCTATAAACAATATCTCAAAATTTTGTAATTCAAGGTTTTGAATTTTTTAATTTTAGTTTATTTGTTATATCAATTATTTTTATATCTGAAAAATTTGATAAAATAAAATGTACAATTCATTCATTTTCTTCAGGAGATAGAGAGCAAGTACTATAAATTAATGTTCATCATTTTTTTAGTGTAGAAATTATATTTTTTAGTATATATTTTTGTATTTTGTAATTATTTTTAACAATTTTTAAATTCCAAAATTTATAAGATTTTTCTATATTTAAATTAAACCTTCAATCACTAGAACAAGGAGCATCAAAAAGTATATTATCAAAGTATTCTTCATATTCTTTTAAATTGATTCTACTTGAATTATATTTAATTACTTTTACATTTTTTATTCAAAGTTTTTTTAAATTATATTTTAATTTATCTATTCTTATTTGGTTATTATCAATTCATATTATTTCTCACTTATTATTTAATTCAGACGATATTTGAGAAACTTTACTTCAAGGAGCAACTGAAGGATCTAGTATTTTTGATGAATTAGTTATATCTAAAAACAATACAGGTAATTGACTACTAATTCATTGAATATAAATTTGTCATTTTTTATAAATATCAAGTTTCCATAAATTCCTTTCAATTCAAACTAATAATTTATATGCATTTTTTAAGTAAGCTATCTTTTTAAATTTTAATCAAGCTTTTTTTAACGCATTTTCTATTTCTAAATTCGTAGATTTTAAAAGATTAGTTCTAAAAGTAACCAATCTTTTTTGATTATTAAAACCTTTATTTATAGTTCCTATTTCATTTTCAGAATATATTAATTTTAATCTGTCTATATATTCTTTTGTTAATTTTGTTTCCATTTATTTTATTTATCAAATTTTAGCTTCTATTTCTTTTTCTTTTTCTTTTACATATTTTATAAACTCTTTCTTTTTAAATCTCCATATATAAATTCATACAATAATCATAATTGCTATAGTAATATAAGCTATATAATCTATTATTGTTTCATATGTTTTTGCAAAAAATACTCATAATATAATTATAGAAATTGCCCGAATTACTGATCATACAGTATTATAAATCATAAAAGATTTATTTTTCATTCACATACTTCAAGCAATAAAAGGGACAAAAGCTCTAGCTAGATTATGAAATTTTCCAATAATTACTCATGTAGCTCACCATTTTTTAATTCATTTTTTAAGATACTTTACTTCTGTTTCTCATATTCCAAACCATAATCAGTATTTTTTAAAAAATTTTTCTCAATAAGTTTTTCATAATATATATCATATATAATTTCATAATATAGCTCATATTGAGGCTATTATCATTACATAAATTAAATTAGTAGTACTTATTTCTCAAAAAAATCATCATACAACAAGTAATATATTTTGTCATGGAACAACTACTCAAAGTACAGGAAAAGTTTCAATTAATCCACTTCCAAAAATTATTAAATAATTCCAATTACCTAAAACTATAATTATAGTTTTTATCCAATCTATAAAATCTTTTACTAAATCTGGTCTAATAAGTGATAATATAGCTAAAATAAAAGTCAAAGCTATTAAAGATTTCATAAGTATATCTACTATTCTTTTCATTTAGTATTTTTTTATTTTTAACTAATTATTTATATCTCTAAAGCTTATTTT
>CAMZKR010000083.1 GCA_947311335.1 uncultured bacterium | reverse complement strand
TTATTGATAAAGAAAAAGAAAAATCTTACAATACTATTTTATTATATATTTGAAATTATTTACAAAAAGAATGTGAAGTTTGAGCATTACTTCCAATGTATTTTAAATTAAGTAAATATAAACAAAAAGTTAAAACATATAACCAAAGACAAAAAAATAAAGATCCGAGTTTTTCTACTCATATAAATACTCATCAAGCAATGTTTTTATGAAATTGATATAAAGAATTTAAAGCTAATAAAGTAAAAGTAATAAAAAATAGCAAGTTATATAAAATGGGGAAAGAAGTAGATATACTTAATTATATAACAAATTTTATACAAGATAGATCTGGATTTATCTCATGATTAAATAATAAAACTAAACATACAATAAAAGAGAATATAAAAATATTTTCTCCTCTTATACATTTAGAGATAAATTGAAAAGAAATAGATTTATCAGAAGAATTAAAAAAAGAAAAAGATAAAAGAATAAAAATAAAAGAAACCGATAAAATAAAAATATTATGACCCATTTTTCTAGATGGTTTTCATAATGCCAATTCAAAAAACAAATATATATCAAAAAATAATCATACTAGAACTAGATTCTTTTTTGAATTTGTTATTATATGAGCATATATTCCTAGTGAACTTTTAATTCCATGAAATAATAAAACTCATTTAGCAGTAAAAGAAAATGATATAAAAGATTCTAAATCCTTACATAAGCAACTAAAAATAGAACATCTTTATTATTTAAAAGCTTTAGAAAATATATCATTAAAGCTTAAAGAAGCTATATTAAGATATAATTTTTGAAAATGAGAACTATTAAAAAACAGTGAAAAGGAACTAGAACTTATCAATCAAATAGAAACTTTAAAAATAAAAGTTCGTAAAAAATGAATTTGAGAGGATAAAAAAAATATTGCAAAATTTAGAATACAATTAATTTCATTAAAATTAGAAAAACTAAAATCAATATATTTAAAATTAAGTCCTCAAAAACAATATTTATTTAATAATGAATATAAAAAACAAATTAAATGACTTCAAATAATGTGATTTATGCAACATGAATGATATATAAATGCTTGAACAACAAAAATAAATTCTCCTATTCCATATTTTTATAATAAAAATATAGATTCTGTTTTTAAAGAATATATTAAAATTAGAAAAGAAGAACTAAGAAAAAGAGAAATTATAGATTGTAGAAATTGTTGAAAAAATAAATACATAAAAATATATTTCTTTCCATGAGATAATCAAACAGATATTTTTAATCAATTAGAATATGAACTTCAAAAATATATAGATAAATATCCTATTTTCAAAGAAATAAAAAAACTGGATTCATTAAAAAGAAATCAATTTTTAAATGAATTAATCGATAAAAATAGTAAAGATCCTAGAATAGATGTATCAAATGGGAGAATCCCAAATATGAAAAATGTTATTATTGGAATAAAAGAAGCAGATTATATTTTATCAAAAATAGTAGAAGAATCTTTTATAAAAAGATTAAATCTATGAAATGTGGATGAAGCAATAATTAATGAAATAGTAGAAATAAAACAAGACCATGATTTTTTAGCTTGTATAATATCTAAAGAAAGTTATGAAGATTGACTTCCTTTTAGAAAATTTCTAAAAAAGCTAAGAATAAAAATCACAAAACTAGATTCCATATTAAATTATGGAATTATTAAAAATATTTCAAGTAAAATAATAAAAAAAGTATGAAGAACTAGCTCATTCTGAGATTATCAACTTAGGTTTTTAAATTTAAAAAATGAAAATGTAGCACTAATTAATTGGCCAAATATACCACAAATTAAAAAATCTATTTGATATGTTTATTTATTAATAAATAAATCTTGACCTGTAAAAAGGAGATTAATGAGGCATAGTGACATTTTAGAAGCAGACTTAAAAATAGTAAAAGATATAGAAGAATTATTAGATTCTGTAAATTCAAGAAATAGAATTAAAAACTGAAAAGAAATTTATAAAAAATTTCAAAAATTATTTAGATTTAATGATGCAAATGAAATAAATATAATATGAAAAATCATACAAATAAGTCTAACAATGGAAAAAATACATGAACATTTTATTCATTTAAATACTTGGTTAAATATATCATGAACATCTATTGATAATATCACTTCTTCAAATAATTTAAAAGAAAGGTTTACAAAGATAATATTAACAATGCATCATAGATCAGAAAAACCAACACTTATATGAACTGCAGAAAATTATATATTAAGAATTATGAAAATATTAGGAGATAATATCTGAACAGATAATTATCCTAAACTAGAAAAAGATAAAGTATGACATATAAAATATAACAATAAAATAATAAAAAAACATTTTTCTTATTATGTAAATAGACTATCTTTGATTATATCAAATGATAAATATATAAATAATATAAAATATGAATTAGAAAAAGAAATTAATTTAATACTTAACTCAAATTTAAATGCTGAACAAATATATAAATTATTTAAGAATAAAAAAATAAAAGATTTTTTAAAAAAATCTTGATATGATTCTTGTTTCCTTCCTACTATAGAAGAATTTAAAGAAAAATGATTTAGAAGATTATTTTTTGATTATGCATCTCCTCCAATATGAAGAAAACCTCCAAAAACATATGATTTTAAATGAATATTTTGATGACTTGGAGCACTATGATTATCAATTATAGTAAGTCCTATATTGTTTTTTAGAAAAAAAAGAAAACATAATAAATAGTAATTACAAGTTTTTTATTTATAATTACTATTTATTATTTTATCAAAATTAAAGAGTTTTTTAGGAAATATTTAATAATGCTGTTATTGTTTTTGGTCAAACTGCTTCATCTGGTTTTTTCATTTTCATTTCTTTCTTTTGGAAATCATATATAGCTTTTCTAGTATCTGAACCAGTTCTTCAAATATATCAATCTAATTTAACTCAAAGTACTTTTTGTATAGCAATTGCTAAAATATATCCCTCATCTTGTTTCCAAAACTCTTTTGAATAAGGTTTGTTTTTATATTGTTTTAATATTGATATTGCTTCCTCTTGTTTAAAATTATTTAAATCACTTATCATATCTGATTTCTTAAAAATTCTCATTCTAGAAGAATTTTTAGTAATAATTTTATTATTATCTTTTGCTGCTGCTACTTCTTTTGCTGCTGCTTCTTTTTCTGCTGCTTCTTTTTCTGCTGCTACTTCTTTTGCTGCTGCTACTTCTTTTGCTGCTGCTTCTTTTTCTGCTGCTTCTTTTGCTGCTGCTACTTCTTTTGCTGCTGCTACTTCTTTTGCTGCTGCTACTTCTTTTGCTGCTGCTACTTCTTTTGCTGCTGCTAC
>CAMZKR010000082.1 GCA_947311335.1 uncultured bacterium | reverse complement strand
ATAGAAGATAAATTTAAAATAGAGTGCAAGTACTGTGATAGAAAAAAATTAAAATATTTATATTCAGATATTTTATTAGAAATAGATAGATTTGATTTCAAGATAGATAAAAATAATTATTGTAAGAAAAAAGTAGATTATAAAGATATTTTTTATCAAAAGTCAGATATATTTAATTTAAACTGTAATAGTCCAAATAAAAGGATAGATTATAGTGACATTTTAAAATAAAAATTTTATTTAATTAATTAAAAAATTATGAGAACAATATTAAAAATTATGTTATTAGTTTCTGTACTAATATTAGCTTCTTGTGGAAGTAATAAAGAAGAAGTTAAAAAAGAAAATATTCAAAAACAAAATATTGAACAAAAAGTAGATAATAAAGAAAAAGAAAATTCTGAAAAAATAAAAAATGAAATAAAAGATAATGTAGATGAAATTTCTCAAAAAGTATTAAATTGAGAAATGACTCAAGAACAAGCTCAAAAAGCTATGTTAGATTCTATTAATAAATCTTGAACAGTTCAAGATCAATTATCTAAAATGAAAAAACAAATGCCTTTAACATTAGAAATGATGAAAACTAATTTATCTTGTATTGAAAAAGCTGACAATAAATCTGATATGATAAAATGTGGATTAGAATCAAATAAAATGGCAAAAAAATTAGAATTAGATGATTTTGAAGCTTTTGATGAAAGTGAATATGATAATTGGACTAAAGATGAAAAAGAAGCAGATATTAAGGATTTAAAAAATGCTATAAAAGATTTAGAAGAAATGATGCCTTGTATTAAAAAAGCTGAAAAAATGACAGATGTAATGAAATGTAATAAAGAAAATAATTTATAAATTTGAATTAATAATTTAATATTATGTATTATAAAATAAATAGCATCTTTTTGAAAAAGGTATTAATTCATTTTTCAATATTTGTTATATTGTTTTCTAGTTTTTCAACTAGCGTAATAGCCTTGAATCAAGTGAAAATTACTTGATATAATTCAGTTGGATTTAAACAAAATAGAATTAGTGAAAATACTTTAAAAAAACTAATTGTAAAAAAAAGTTTTACCAGAAAGGGGCTTTCTTATTTATTAAAAATTAAATGAATAACAAAAAATGATTTAATTTTAATAAAAAATAAAAAAGTATCTAGGAATACAAAGTTAAATATTTTAAAAAAATTGTATAAATGATGATTGACAAACTCTCAAATATCTTACTTAAAATCAAATAAATGATTTACAAAAATTTGATTATCTTTGATTTGATGATGAGTACAAAAAATGACTTTATCACAAAAAGTACAAGCATATAAAAAATTAAATAAATGAAGTTTTTTAGAAAAATATAAATGACAACCAGGTGTATATAAAGTAAATTTTAAAGATATTACTTCATCAAATGCTTGAAAAGTACAAGCAAGTTTTGTAGGTAAATCAAATTTTCCTAAAAAACTAATTTTACCAGAATGATTTACTTATGAAGTTAAAAATCAAGATTTAGATAGAGAATTTATAAAAACTAATAGTTTATTATCAAAAATAAATACTTTAAAAAATCAAAATATAAAATTTTGAGAAGTAAATATCTCAACACCAGAATTAAAAGTACTACCTGATAGAGTTCAGTATGTAAAAAAAGTAGAAATCTCTTTTTCAAGTAATGAAGAATTAAAAAAATTAAAAGAAAACCTATGAACTGAATTTGATTTTTCTGATGTAAATATATCTAATTTAAAAAGTAAATTAAAACAAGATCAAAAATTAAATAAATTAAAAAATAATTTACAATCTAAAGAATTAAATTTTGCTAATAAAATAGCTAATACAACTAAATTACAAAATGCATTAAATAATAGAAATATAGCTCCTTCTAGTGGTGATAAAAATATTTTAAATACAGTTGATGATAATAAAATATATGAAGATTTAATTAAAGTATGTAAATCTCATTATGGTAATAATTCAGATAAATGTAGTTTAACAAAATTAAAAAAAACAAAAAAGACTATAACTTTAGAAGATAAAATAGAATATTCTTTAATTCCTACTACTTTAGAAGATATTAAAAATAAAAATATTTTGATAAAAAAATCAGCTTCTTTAGTAAGACTTAATGCTACTAATATATATACAAGATTTGCAAATTTATGAGAATTTAATATTGCAATGCAAGATCAAGAAAATCATTATAATAGTAATTGAAATCCTCCTAAGCATGATATAGATGCAGCAGATTATTGTGAGATATTGTATAAAAATGATGAAACTAAAAAAGCTTCTTGTAAAGAGAGACAAGAAGAAATGAAAAAAATAACTACTGCAAATTACTCAAAAAAATTATTAAATGGTTTTACTCTTTGAGAATCAAAAAATTATCATTGGGGAACAAGTTTAAAAGTAGATTTACTTTTTGATACTGTAAAAGTATTTGAGATAGGTTTTGATCTTTATTATAGTTATGGGTTTTGAATAAGAATTCCAATGGAAGTAACTTGAAAGATTACAGATAATATAGTAAATGATTATAAATCAGAAAATACAATTTTTACTTGATCAGTAAAATTAAATACTTTTGATGGAGATGAAGATTTTTATAGACAAGTTTGATTAGTAAATAGTAAAGTATTTGAATGAAAAGAATTTGTATTTGAAGTAAGTGCAGGAGCTAAGTTTCATGTTTGGGTAAAATATTTAGGTTCTTTTGACCAAGATATTCCATTTATTACTATATTAGCAACTATTTTTAGAGATGATTTACAAGATAGTTTATGATTATCAGATTCACAAATACAATCAGTGATAGACAATAATGGGATAGATAAAAGCAAAAACTTTACTCCACCATTTGCAGGAGAAAATACAGTTGAATTATTTAGGTTTTTAAGTCCAGAAATACCTTTTTATAATAATTGAGCAGTAAAATTTGTTTGAAAACTATGAGTAAAATCTACTATGGATGGTAGGATAACAATGAAATGTATTACATATAATTCAAATGGATGATGTATGCAATGAGATTCAGCTTCTAGTATTTGAACTACTGAATCTTCAATAAATATTTGAGCAGATAGCTCAAGAGTTCATATTGATACTAGAGATTGGTATAATGGTTATTGAAATGCCATTTATAATCCAGATTCTATTTGAGCAAGCGAGGATATATTATGAAATTATGGAAAATTTGGATTAAAGTTTTCTGATTTTAGGTATCATCCAATTTTAGTATTTACAATTTTTGCAAAAGCATGACTTGGAGCAAATATACCACTGGGTGTAGGTTGGAAGACATATTGGACACCAGATATTGATATATATAAATTTAAATTCTCATCAGATGATTTATATTTATGAACTCATGAATGAACAGATTGAAACTTTGATATGATAGACAATAATATTATTTATTCTACTGTTTCTACATTAGAAGATATACAAAACATTCAAGTTTCTAAGATTTGATGAAAATATTTATCAAGATCCTCTTTAATAATAAATCCAGAAGTAAATACACAATCATCAAATAGGACATACTATAGATTAGATTGAAAAATGCCATATTCTACATTTTGAAATTGTGGATTGCAAGATGAAGAGGGAACAAAACTTTATACAAAACCAGTTACAATATGGCCAAATGCAAAAAATGAGTTAGTAAATAGTAAAACTTTTGATTTATATGCAAAATCATGTGATTTATTAGCAAATAAACAAAATGGATCAGAAAGAATAAAGCATAAAGTAAATAAAATATTTATAAAAAATTATTATCATAAAGTATTTCCTAGTGCTAGTGAAGATATAGTAATATCTAATACTAATGTTTTACCTTTAAAACTTGAAGAATATGATACTATAAATGCTGATGTAAGAGCTCAATGTTCTCCTTATTTTTATCTAACTGCAAATTCTGAAAATAGCAATTATTATATAAAATATAATATCATTGAAGAATGAGAACAAATAACTAATCAAGAAAACAATACAGCTATTAATTCAAATATAAATAGTTCATTGACTAATCAAAATCTTAATATAAGTGAATCTAATTTAAATAATGCAAATATAATAGCAAAATTTCCAGATTGTAATTCAAATATATGAAAAGAATATAAATGAGAACAAATAATATTTGCTACTGATACAGATAATAATTCATTACAAATAGCTAATAGAATGATAGAAAATAATCCAAATTCTATTTTAATTAAAAAAGAGGCTACAATATATGCAGTAAAATGTATTTGAAAGAAACATCAAAATCAGAGATGACAAGTTTTCCAATCTTTATTGACCACTATTAAATTGAATGTAAAAAAACAATGAATTTGTAATGCTCAACAAGATGATATGGTAGATGAAGCTAGCTATGATAGTTCAGTTTGATGAATGATAAATGATATAAAACAATGATGAATTGGTTGAGATTGACCTTTTGATGCTTGATTAGGACAAGTTTGATGATGACAAAATGTAATGAATCAAAACTGATTTAATTGAAATATTCCATGAACAGATCAATTTAATTGAGAAGGAAAATTTGGAAATTGACCTCAAATAATGAATTTTAATGGAGGACCAATTTCACCAAAAGATGAGAAGGATAAAAAAAATACTTCAACTGATGAATATGTAAATAAAAAATTACAAGAAATAAATGATTGTTTTATAAATACATATAATTCTCACTTAGAAAATATAGATAAAACTATTAAAAGATTTGAAGATATTAGAAATAGTTCTAGAGATGAAAAGATAAAAAGGAAATATCAAAAAGCTATAGATAAACTTAATGAGATAAAAACATTATTTATTACTAGATATAGTTTTTTAAGGAGGTATAAAAAATAAAAATAAAAATAAAGTTATTTATTATCATAATATTAAATTATTAAGTTAGTAAATAAATATTATAAGTTATATTATTTTAAAAATTTATTAATTTAACAATTATTATGAAAAAATTTATATCAATTATAGCATTATTTGCTATATTGTTCTCAAGTATGGGAACAAGTATTTCTGTGTATGCAGAAACTATAAGTATATCTTCTTGAAATAATCAAGAAGATTGAGAATCAATACAAATACAACAAATAAATGATCCATTACTTGATAGAATAAATTGACAATGATTAGCATGAGCTGAAGTAGCTTTATTATATACTCATGGTAAAATTACTACTCAATGAAAAATATATATTATAAATCAAAATGCTACTGCTAGTGAAAAAACTACATTAAGGCAAACAATTCCAACATATGATGGAAGGAATGCTGATGAAATTAAAAGATTAAAAGATCAAAAAATAAAAATTATAGAAGATATTTTTAATAGACCTATTAATCAATCACAATATAATTATTTAAGAAGTAATCCAATAGCTCCCAAAATTTGATATATAGAAATGGGATTAAGTTGAAGAGAGTTAGCTAATATTTGGCAAACTAAGTTAACTACTGCTTGATTTGATTATCTTTTAGAACAAAATGGTTCTACTAGAGAAAAAAGAATAGCATGAGAAATTAGAGTTTTTACTAATCAAAGGGATAATGCTGAAACAGAAGGTAATCAAGCTGTTTTAGGATTTTGAAGTGGAATATGATTTACAATTATGGTAAGAATTATATCTAGATGAGTAACAAAAACTCAATTGAAATATATGATAGGTCATAATATGTTAAGTTGAATAGAAGTAAATGATGATATTACTTTAAATAATCAAGAAGAATGAGGGGAAGTACAAATTGTTAAAAAAATTCCTGAAATAACTGAATATAGTTTAATTAAAAGAGAAGGAAACAGATGGACAGGTTGAGAAACTGCTATGAATGTTTTAAGATCAAAAATTAAAAATTCATGATTAAGCTATATTATAAGAGTGAATGCTACAAATGAAGAAAAGGTTATTTTAAATAAGCCAATTCCTACTAATGAAACATTAAAATTACAATTAAAAAAAGAAAAACAAAAAGTTTTAACTAATGTTTTTTCTAAACAACTTAGTACAGTTGGATATAATTATCTAGTAACTAATAATCTATTTTATGATAATATTTATAATGAAGTAGAAATGTGATTATCCGGTGCTCAACTAGTTAAAATAGCACAAAATCAAATTACTGAGGAATGAATGAGATATTTAAAATCTCAAAATTATTTTCCAATAGAAAAAACTATTCTTGAAGAAATTTATTCTGAAAATAGAGATAATCAGGCAGGACTTTGAGAAGGTTGAGCTGTTACATTTTCTATGGTAGGATTAGGAGAGGAGGATTTATCTACAATACTTGAATTGTACTTTATGCTTGTTTCAAGATGAGTAACAAAAAGTCAACTTCAACATATGAAAAATAATAATATGATAACAGGAACTATTCCTGATTATAAAATTCCAGGAGAAGTTGATAATGAAATTAATGTTGATTTAACTAATTGACAAGAAGATGAATGAACTTCTACTGTTGTTCCTATAAACTCAGAAACTCCACAAGAGAAAACAGCTAGATTAAAAAGAGAAGCTGAACAAGCTGAAGAAAAAGCTAGGCAACAACAACAAGAAGAACAAGTTAAACTTGGATGATTAGCTGAAAGAGATTTATATAATTTATTAAAAAATAGAGATTATACTCAAGATTGACTTATGTATTTAATAAATCTAAGAGGAAATTTAACAAAAACTGAAAAAGCAGTTCTTTTAAGAGAAAATGAAATTAAATCAAAAATTGCAAATAAATCTATAGCTATAAGAACTAAAATAGATGGGATTTATAATAAATTATTCCAAAAATTAGCTAAAAATGGACTTTCTAAAACTCAATATCAAGAATTTGCAATATTAAATATTCAAGCAGAAGAAGAAAAAGTAGAAAAAGAAGCTTATAATATAGATATCCTATTACAAAAACAATCTTTAACAAAATTAGAATTAAAATATATTATAAAAAATAATTATATTTCTAATCAATGAATAACATCTATTTTAAATTCTAGAGGATATTCAAGAAATATAGAGGCAAGAAGAATTTGTTGAAATAATCCTAATGAACAAACATGTCTAAGAGTTTTAATAAGATGATGAATCACTGAAACTGAATATTATTTTTTAAAAAGAGATTGAAAAATAACTAATACAAAATTTGTATATACTTATGTAGAAGAAGAAGATTCTGAAGATGATGAAATTATTTGAGATGTGTTAAATGATTCAGAAGAAATTTTACTAGAAGAATTAAATACAACAAATGATTTTTTAGAAAAAGTAGGAAATCAATGAAATAAAAATTATAAAGTAAATTTTAAAGATATTAGAGCAAATTGAAAAGTTGTTATATATAAAAAATTTGATAGACCATCTTTATTCCCAAAAAAAATAATACTTCCAGAAGGAATTAATTTTAAATTAAAAGATGTAAATCTTGAGACAATTTTTAATAAAAATACTACAATAAAAAACAAAATTGCTCAAAATAATTTAAATTTAAAAGTAAAAAGTTTTGAACCTCAATTAAAAGTTTTATGAGATAGACTTGTATTTACAAAAAAGACTCAAATTAATTTTAAAACAAAAACAGAATTAGAAACTATTCAAACTAAATTATGAAAAGATATTTGAATATCTAATGCTCAATTACAAGAATTAAAAACTCAATTGGATAAGTGAAATGAACAATGAAGAATTTTTTATAAAAATGATAGAAAAATAAATAATAAGTTTAGTAAATTTAATAATACAACTTTATCTAAATTTGCTAAAATAAATATTAATGACACAAGACTTATAAATTGATTAATAGCAGATTGTAAAAAAATAAATTGAAATTCTTCTAATAAATGTAATAAAAATTATATAGAAAATCAGGCAGAAAAAACTATTACAGTAGAAGATAAAGTAGAATATTGACTTATTCCACCTACTTTTAATGAAGTTCAATCTTGAAATTATTTATTAAAAAGACAACCAGGTACATTTGATTTATCTGCAGTAGATATAAATAATAGATTTAAAAAATTAAGAATAATAAATAACATAATTAAAAAGAAGAAGAAAAAAGAATATACTAAATTATGAAATTGAACAACAACTAATATTTATGCTCTTACATGAGATAGAGAATATTGTAAAGCAACTTATACAAAACAATTAGATATAGATACTTGTATTGCTCAAAAAAGTGAATTAAATAAAAAAACTATAGCTTATTATGATAAACAATTGTTAAATTGATTTACATTATGAAGTGAAAAATCAGTTTGATTTAGTACATCATATTCTGTATGGTGAACAAAAATATTTGCTCTTTCAGTTAAATTATATTATGCTTTTGGATTTGGTATAAGAATTCCTATTAATGTATGATGAAGTATTTCAGATAATTTGTTAATAGATTATAGTGATAAAAATAAATTTAAAACAGATATTTTTGCTTCAACATTTGATGGTAATAAAGATTTCTATCATAATATATGATTAGCAGATGATCAAATATTTGATTGACAAGAATTTGTACTTAGAGCATGAGCAGGTATAAAAGTTCATTTATTTGTAAAATATTTAGTAGATACAAATATAGATTTAGGTCTTATTACTTTGCTTGTATTATTACAAGATTATGATTTTCTAAATAATGCTTGAATTCATAATAGTGAAGATGTTGTAAAACTATGAATCCCAGCTAGTTCTTTAGGAAATAATAATAAAATACAAATATTTGGAAAATCTATAAGTTTAGCAGATTTTATAGCTGATGATCCAGCAGATTTTGTTTGTAGTGAAAATGAAACAGAAGTAAATGAATGATATGAAACCAAACCTTGTAGTATTATAGAAATTAAACAATGATTGAATTGATGTTCATTAGTCCCTTATCATGTAGAAAAGATAAAAGAAGTATCACAAAAAGTTTATGAATATTGTTCTAATTCAGACACTCATGAAATTACTTCATCTAAATATAAAGTTTTAAAAACTAGAAAAGAATTATTAATGTATTTAGCTTTTCATAATTCACTTGATCTATGAAAAAATTTTACTCCACCTTTTGGTTGAGATCATAGAATGAAATTATTTGATGTTTCTACTCCAGCAATTCCAATTACTGACCCAACACAACCCTTTGTGTTATTATGAAAAATTGGATTAAAATCATTTTTAGATGGTGGAATTACAGTAAAATGTAATAATATAAATGCTACTTGATGATGTCCATTAAATGATGCACAAAGTTCTAATGCTTTTACTGCTAATTATGATGCTAGTAGATTACATATTAATAAAAAGAAAATATATTCTAACTCTGAATGAATAGCAATTTTGCCAGAAGAACTTTTAAGTTGATGAAAATTTTCTAAAGATGGAACTTGAGAACTTAAAAAAGAGAATAAATTATGAAAATATGCAAATTTTTGAGTAAAATTTACTGATTTTAGATATCATCCAAAAGTAGATTTTACATTATATGCTAAAGCTTGAGCAAAAGCTGTATTACCACTTATTTGAAAAAAAACATTTTGGACAAAAGATTTAGATATTTATACTTATTCAATATCATCAGATGATATTTATTTATCTAAACATAAATGAACTGATTGAGATTTTGAAATGACAAATAAAAATAAAATTTATTCTGTAGAATGAAGTTTAGGGGAAATAACTAATATAAATATTAGAAAAATAAAAAAAGAATGAAAAGTTTATGAAGATAAATATATGTTGTCAATTTTTCCAAAAATAAATAGTCAAGGATCTAATAAAACATATTATTATGTATGAAACAAAGGTGATTTAAAGCAGTTATCTTGTGCAAATACTTATTGATTAAAAGAATATAAATGAGAACCAATAGAAATATTTTTAGATCTTACTAGTAAAGATAAATTAAAGGATAATAATAAATGAATATGAAATATAAAACCATATGAATATGTTATAAAAGCTATTTCTTGTGATATAATGAGATTAAAAGAAACTAGAGTTAAAACTAAAGTATATAAAATTGATAATCATTATTTTGATCCATATATTATCTATAGTTGAAAGAAATATGAAGATACTCATAAATTATTTTTTACTACTAGAAAGATAATTGCTGAAAGATGAAAAACTATAAATACTATTAATTTAGAATTATGAGCAAATAATTTTGATAAAAATAGTGAATATATAAATTATATTTTAACAAAGTGAAATTCACCAACTTCAACATTAAATTGTTATTCTTGAAGAAGATATAATAAAAATCAAAATTTTATAATTTGAGAATTATGAATAAATTGAGATACAAGTAGAAATCTTGTACCAGAGTGAAAATATTATTTCAAAATGGTGAGATGTACAAGATATTGAAATAGATGATATATTGCATCATTTACAAAAGAACCAGTTGTAATATGAAAAAAAGCTAATTTATTAATAAATCAAACTTCATTTGAAAAAAATAATTTAGAAAAGAATATTATTAATACAGATACAGTTTGAAATTTATGAATTAATGGTATTTGAATAGGTGATAAATTAGGTGGGAATAATCCTATAAAAGATTATTGAAGAGATGGTTGACAATATTGATGACCTCAAACAATGAATTTTAATTGAGGACCTATTCCTCCAATAGATGAAGAAAAGACTACATCATCTGATGAATATGTAAATGAAAAATTACAGGAAATAAATGATTGTTTTATAAATACATATAATTCTCATTTAGATAATTTGAATAAAACAATTAAAAATTTTGAAAAAACTAGAGATAGTTCTAAAAATGAAAAAACAAAAGCAAAATATCAAAAAGCTATAAATAAACTTAATGAAATAAAAAGATTATTTGAAGTAAGATATAGTTATTTGATGAAATATAAAGTTATTTCTTGAAAATAAATAAAAAATTATTATCTGATGAAAATTTAAATAAATTGAAATTAGAAATTATAGAAATTTATAAAAAATTATTATTAGAATTAAAATAAAAGATTTTTAAACTATTTTTGTTTATATATTATTTTTAGTTTTTTAACATTTTTT
>CAMZKR010000081.1 GCA_947311335.1 uncultured bacterium | reverse complement strand
TTTCTTTTTTAATTCTTTTTTTATGTTCTTTCAATTATTTTTATTAAATTCCTTTATAAAGTCATCTATTTTATAATTCTCATAATCTAAATTATCACTATTTAAAATACCAAATTCAAAAATATATTCTCAAGTAGTATTTACTTTATAATTCAAAGAAATTTTACCATCACTTGTTATATTAAAATTTTCTTTATTTACTTTCAATATTTTCTCTAATTTTTCAATAGATCTAGTTATAGGTCTTTTATATCCTCTAACATCATCTATTGTTTTTGTTTCATATTCTTTTTTCTTTATTATTAATATATACTTATCATTAAAATAATCATTCCATTTTCGTCAAGTTAATTTTCATTTTATCTTTATATTTTCTCATACTTTATAAAATCTTTTTTCTGCTTCAAAATGTATTCATGATTTTGGGTTCCATTTTTTATACTCTTCAGAAAGTTTTGCTATAATAGAATTAGCTCAAGAAATAAGATCTCCAGCATTATCTTTTACATTTACTTCAACTATATATTTATAGTCATCATAAGAAGATTCAAAATCTATATCTACATCAAAATCTCATTTTCAATTTTCATCTAAAATTCATTTTCACTCAGTATAAAACTGTTTTTCTGGTTCCCAATAACAACCATAAAAACAATCATCCCAATAAGAACTATTATAATAATATTGTTTATATACTTTATATGTAAATTTTGCATTTTTTACTGGAGGTCAAGAAAAATATTTTGATGAAATATTAGCTTTTATTTTAAATTTTCATTTATATTTTGTATTCCAATAATATTTTCATTTTTCTATTTTATCTATTTTCACTAATTCTCAATTTAATCAATCTGTTTTTAAAATAATATCATTTTTAAACTTTGGATTTTTAAATACTTCAACAGAAAATCCAGATCTTCATATTTCTTTATTATCTAAATATAATCATATATAGTAATTTCAAATTGCTGTATCTCTAGATAATTTTATAGACTCACTAAAACTTCAAAATTCTCATATAGTCTTTTCTTTATTTAATAATTCCTTTCATTTAGAATCAGAAACTCTAATATTAATTTTCTTTCATTTTGGTATACTTAAATCTTTACTATTTCTAATTACACTTTTTATATTTACTGTTTCTCATGGTAAATAAAGTTTTCTATCTGTATAAATATGACTATAAATTTCTTTTACTTCCATCCCCCATCTATCTAAATATATTTCATCTTCATTTTCTCATCTATTTTTTCACCACCAACTACTTCATATAGAATATCAAAAATTCCATGGTGCGATTCAGGAATTCCATTTTGAAGATATAAAACTTAGATTATTTTTACTAGCTGATGTTATAAAAATAGAATTATAGTTTCAACTCCAATTATAATCCCAGGTTTCAAATGTTTTATAAAATGCTCAGTTAATTTTATTTTTTAAATTAACTTTTAACATTCAATTATTATCTGTTTTTCAAAGAAAAATGGGTTTTGATAAAACATTAACTCAAATCGGAGAAAAGTATTTTTCATTATATTTTCTTTGATTTTGTTCCCATTTCTTTTCTTTTCATATAAATTCATTTACATAAACTCTTATTTCTTGATTAGCTAAAGGAATTCATGAAAAATTATTTACAAAAAAGAAAGCTTCAGAATTTTTACTGATTTTCATAACTATATGAGAGTCTATAATTCAGAAAAATATTACTGGTTGTACTCTATTATTAAATTCTCTATCTTCTTTATTTGCAAAAGTTACGTAATAAAGTCAACTTCTTGATGGTTTTCAAATCAAATCATCAAAATTAAATTCTTTTTTTATAAGCTTTACTTCCTTATTATTTTTTCATTGAAAATTCTCTTTAAAAAGTACTTCTTTTTCCTTACAATCATAAGTTTTTATTTTATCTATTCAATCTTTAAAAAAATCTTTTTTTTCTTTTTTTAATCATTTACTTTCTCTAAAAACTTCAATTTTTACATATGATTCATTTTCTATTCTACATATTTTAAATTTTGTTTTTTCTTTTCCTGAATTATAAGATAATAGTTCAAATCTAGGTGGTAAATCATCTTTATATAAAGAAACTTTATCTAATATTTTAAATCAAAAATACTTATTTTCTGGTGTTTTAAAAGTAAAATTTTCTTTTTTTATTTGCTCATTTCAAATTCAAGAATTAAAACTTTTTAAAGAAATATTATATTCTGATAATGGTTTTAATGGGAAATTTAATATTGCTCTATTTGTATATAAAATAATATCCTTATAATCAAAATTAACATTTGGGGTTATTTTAATTAATTTAGCTAATCTTTTTTTTGCCTCTATCCTATTTTCTATGTATTCATCTGAATTTTCTTTTCATAAATCTTTATAAAAAGGTATAGAAAAATCTAAATTTATACTTGTTTTAAAATTATTTTCTACATTAAAAAAACTTCAAGTAGAAAATTTTACAGTTAAAAATTTAGAAATACATTTATTTCTAATATCTTCAAAATCATCAAGTAATATGTATCTATCTTCAAAATCTATTTTATTACCTTTTATTATATATTCACAAATTTCTTTATGTAAATCTATTTTTGCTATATTATAAGAATTGTTACACTTTAACCTAAAATCATCATAAAGTTTTTCATTAAAAAATTTATTATCTTTATTTAATAAATTTTTATCAAAATCTAAAATGATTTTACAATTATCTCTAGAAACTTTATTTTCACTTAATATATGATTTATATTTTTAACTTGTTTTTCTGCTTTATAAATTTGATATTTTTTATATCAAAATAATCATCAGAATCAAATTAATAAAAATAATAAGCATAAAATTATATATTTTATTATATTTTTATTTTTATTTATTATTTTATTTTCCATGATTTAATAATTAAAGATTAATAATAAATATATATTATTAATCTTTAATTTTATTTCAAATAAAAAAGAAGCGTTACTTCTTTTTTATTTTCTTACATCACTATATTTTCATCTTCATTTATACTCAATAATTATTGGAGTTCCATTAAATCAAAAATTATCTCTTATCTTATTTTCTAAATATCTTTTATAAGAAAAATGAAAAACTCATGGATTATTTACTGTAAGTAAAAATTTAGGAGGATTTGTGTCAACTTGAGCCCCATAATATATTTTTGGACTATGTGATTTTTTATTTCAAGTCGGAGCATGTTTATATATGACTTGTTTTAAAAATTCATTAAATATTCAAGTTTTTACTCTTTTTTGTCTTTCTTTTCTTATTTCTATTGCTCTATTAAGTATTTCATTTACTCTCTTCTTTTTAGTAGCTGAAGTAAATATAACAGAGACCCAAGGAAGAAAATCTATCTTTTCCTGAAGATATATTATATATCTATTTGTCATATTTTCTTTATCAGTTCATGGTTTTTCTAATACTTTATCCCACTTATTTACAACTATTATTAATCATTTATTTTCTTCTAAAACTCTAGAAATAATATTTAAATCCTGACTAACAATTCATTCATATCAATCAATTATAACAGCAACAATATCAGCTCTTTTAAGTGATCTTTCACTTCTCATTATTGACCAATTTTCTATATTTCTGGTTCATACTTTTGATAATCTTCTAATTCAAGCTGTATCAATCAGCACAAATTTATCATTTTCATAATCAAACTTTGTATCTATACTATCTCTAGTTGTTCAAGGCATATCTTTAACCATGACTCTATCCTTATTAACAATAGCATTTATTAAACTAGACTTTCAAACATTTGGCCTTCAAATCATAGAAAGTTTTATATAAGAATCGTCTAGTTCTTCTATTTTATAGTTAAGTCCTTTTCTTTTTAAATACTTTCAAATAAATTTCCTTATTTCTATTATTCATGCATTATGAGAAACTGAAATAGGAAAAAATTCAAGTTCTCATTTTCAAGCTAAAGAATACGATTCCATAACTTTTTTTTCATTATCAGCTTTATTAGCAACTATAATAAAATTTGAAAAATTTTTCTTTTTTATAAGCTTTAATATATTTTCATCTAAATCTATTAATCTATCATATTCAATAATCCAAATTAAAAGATCTGTTTCATCTATTGCTTTATTTGTTCTATCTATTATATCTTCTGCTACTTTGTCTTCTTTACTTCAAAAATCAAGTCATCAAGAATCTGATAATATATAATTTAAATCATTAATATCATCATAATATTCAAATTCACTTATATCTCTAGTAGTTCAAGGTTCATCTGCAACTATTGCTATTTTATGTCACACAAACATATTAAAAAAACTTGATTTTCATACATTTGGTCTTCCTATAATCGTTATCTTTGCTAACACTTTTTTAGATTTATTTAGTAAATTTAGTCTGTCATTCTGAACTTGTTTCAGAATCTATTAATTATTAATAGCCAAGGTAGTATATTGACTTTAGTTTTTTTGCAAGTTTTAAAATTTCTATCTAATAATCTTCACATGAAAATAATTTATCTCATTCACACTTACTACACTCTTTTTTTAAAGTAATTATATTCTTAATATAATTATAATCATAATACATTATATTAGAACATCATGAATCTCCTCATTTTCATACTAAATGTAAATTAAATCCATTTCTCTTACCAAATTTAGATGGAGAAGCCAAACATCATCTATCACTATCATCTAAACTAGCTTTTGATAATTCTTTAGAGTCTATATTATACTTATATACTGTATCTCACTTACAATAATCTCTTTCTAACATTATTAAAAATATAGTTTTATCAAGAGATAAACATGAATCTATAATTTTATTTGAAATATTATTTTTACTTAAAATAGTAGCAAAATTAGAATACCATCATTCATTTTTATATTTATCAATTTTAAAACATACATCAAAATTAATCTCTTTAGTAGCACTATTTCCTTTTTTCTCCAACGCATATTCTTTAAAAACCTTACTATACTTCTTTTTTACATTATCATATATATAATTTATCAATTCTGTTTTCTTTCAGTTTTTATATTTAATTTTTAATATATTTAATTTAATTTTTAGTTTTTTATAAATACTAACTTGTGATTTTAAATTTTTGTTTGATATTTTAGTATAAACTTTTTCAAGTCTTAAATCTATTTTATTTTTTATTTCTGATTTTAACTCATAAGAAAATGTATGTTGAAAGTTCAAAATAAATATAAGACAAAAACTAAATAAATATAATAATAACTTTTTCATATTCTTTTATTAAAAACTAAAATTTCTTAACTTTTTTAAAATAAATATATAAAAGAAACATAAAAACTATACTTTCTACAAGTAATCAATGAATAAAATAAGGATTATCTTGATATGGAAGTTTTATATTCATTCCATAAAATGATGTAATTAATGTAAGTGGTAATAAAAATGCTGAGAATAAAGTAAGAACTTTCATAACAAAATTAGTTTTTATATCTACTATAGATTTAAAAGCATCTTCTACTGTATCTATGTATTCCCATAAAATATCTATATCATTAACTATTTGAGCTACTTTATCTTCTAAATCTTCAAAATATTCTTCCATTTTTGATTGATAAAGTTCATTCACTATTGTTTCAAGTCTTTTAAAAACTAATACTTGAGGTTTAAACATATGTTTTAATACTACTATATTTCTTTTTTTTATCATTATATCTTTTACAAGAGATGTATCATCTTCTTTAAAAACTTCTTCTTCTATTTGTTTTATATCTAAATTTACATTCTTTATAAGTTTAAACATTTTTTCAAGCATAACTTGAATAACTTCATAAATTATATAACCAGATGTAATTTTAATATGATCTTTTTTCTTAACCTTCAAATTACTATAATATTCAAAAATTTTATCTATATGAGTTCAAGAATAATCTCTAAAAGTTATAAGAGTATCTTTCCAAAAAAATATATTAAATTCATTTAATTTATATAATTTTAATTTACTATCATACTTAGGAAAATGAAATATAGAAAAAGAATAATCATCATAATTATCTATTCTTGCTCTTTGATTTTCTTCTAAGCAAGCCTCTAAATCAAGTTCATGTACTGGATAATGAGATAAAATATTTTTTATTTCATTACCAGTTAATCAAACTCAATCTATCCATTTTATTCAATTTACATTTAATTCTCTTAGCATAATTATATATTAATCATTTAATAACCAGATAACATCATAATTTTATCTACTTGTAAACTATATGCCTGTTTTATTATATTTAATTCTTCTTCTGTTATTTCTCATTTATTAGGTCCACAAAATTTTTCTTTTAACTCATTTTCTCATTTTAAAATTAATCAACCTATTATAGCCATATTTACAGCTTCACAATATTTACTAAAATGCTTAACTTTTAAATATTCTGGTTTAGGCCAATTAGGTGTAGAAGAATTTTCACCATATCTTTTTTTACTATTATTATTCATCTTTTAATACTTCTATATGTAACTCTGATAACTGTTTATTATCAACTTCTGCAGGAGCATTCATCATAAGATCTTGTGCTTTCCCTGATTTTGGAAAAGCATAAACTTCTCTTATATTTGTTTCATCTTTTAAAATCATCATCATCCTATCCATTCATATAGCAAAACCTCAATGAGGAGGAACTCAATATTGAAAAGCTTCATACATAGCTCAAAATTTTTCTTTAACTTCTTTCTCTGTTCTACCTACTTTCTCAAAAGCTTTTACTAAAGCCTTTATATCATGATTTCTTATAGAACCTGATAGTACTTCATATCAATTACAAGATAAATCATATTGAACTGATTCTATATCAAGTAAATTTTCTTTTTCAAATGCTTTAAGTCATCATTTAGGCATAGAAAACGGATTATGACCAAAATCTATATTTCAAGTTATTTCATTTATCTCAAACATAGGAAAATCTGTAATCCAACAAAAAGATAAACTATTATCATCAATAAATCCTTTTTCTTTTTCATCAATAATCTTAGCTAAATAATTTCTAAATTTACCCATATAATCTAAAACTACTGTCTTTTCTCCAGCTCCAAAAAATATTACATCTCAAACTTTAAGTTCTGTTTTATCTATTATTTCTTGTAAATCATCTTCACTAAAAAACTTATTAAGTGGTCATTTTAATCAATCTTCTTTCATTTGAAAATATCAAAGACCTTGTGCTCCAAATTGTCTTACATATTTTTCAAAATTTTTCATTTGAGTCTTTGAAAATAAATTATCTCAATTAGTTACTTTCAATGCTTTTATTCTATTTATTATATTGTCTTTAGCAATTGAAGCAAATACTCCATTTGTACTTCTAGAAAATATATTTATTACATCTACTAATTTCATATCATATCTTAAATCAGGTTTATCTGTCCCATAAGTTTCCATAGATTCTTTAAATGTCATAGAAAGAAATTTATTTCAAAGTATTTTTTTACTAGAAATTTCTTTAACTAAATCAAAAAAGTAATTCTCAACTACTTTAAATATATCTTTTTGTTCTACAAAACTCATTTCACAATCTATTTGATAAAATTCGCAAGAATGTCTATCTGCTCTAGGATCCTCATCTCTAAAACAAGGTGCTATTTGAAAATATTTATCTATTCATCATACCATTAAAAGTTGTTTATATTGTTGAGGAGCTTGAGGAAGTGCATAAAATTTTCATGGATTTAATCTAGATGGTATTAAATAATCTCTTGCTCATTCTGGAGAACTAGATGTGAAAATAGGTGTTTGTACTTCTAAGAAATCTTTTTGTGTAAACCAGTTTCTAGTAAAACTTAAAAATTTAGATCTAAATATAATGTTATCCAAAACAGGTTTTCTTCTTAAGTCTATATATCTATGTTTATATCTTATTTCCTCATTAGATTTAGTATGATATTCATCTAATTCAAAGGGCGGGGTTTTTGATTTACTAAGTAAATTAGTTTTTGATACTATAATTTCTATCTCTCCTGTCTTCATTTTTAGATTAGTTTGTCCTTCTGGTCTTTTTCTAACTTTTCATATTATTTGGATAACATACTCGCTTCTAAAACTATCAGCTAGCTGCCAAGAAGCTTTATCATCTTCTGGATCAAAAACAATTTGAGTTAAACCATATCTATCTCTAAGGTCTATAAAAATTATTCAACCATGATCTCTTCTATTACTTACCCAACCAGATAAAATAACTTCTTCTCAAATATTTTCTTTTTTTAATTCATTACAATTATGACTTCTTAACATAAAACTTTTTTACAATCTAAAATATAAAGTAATTTTTAAAATAAAATCCAAGAAGTTTATTGTTTTATAAAAAACAGTTTTTTAGATTTTTTTAACTACTTTATTAATAATAAACATTATATAAAAAAAGAAAATAAAACAAGGTGTTTTATTTTCTTTTCACAAAATTTAATAAATTTTAAAAATTCCAAGTAGCTTTTAATCACAAAAAATCACTTGTTTCTTCTTCTGGTCAATAAAAATCTTGTTTATTTTTAACTTCTGAAATATTGTTATCATATACTAATCAAACTTTAAAATCTGTTTCTTCTGAAGAAGGTAAATAAACATTATAAAAATATTCTACCAAAAAAGCTAATCAAGCTCAAGCCATAACTTGTAATGTTGTATGTTTGTTTGCTTCTACTCTAGAAATTCAAGTTAAAGTAGTTCATGCTAAAGCTACTCAACATTCAATTTTATTAAAGACATCACTAAAACACATATCAGCAGCTCAAGCAGCAGCAGAATTAGTATGTCAAGAAGGAAATCATTTATCAGATCAACTTGGTCTTTCTCAAAATTCTCATGTTACTGTATATTTTAATCATTGTGTAATTCAAGTATTAGTAACATACTTATAAAGAAATCTTTTAAATCAATCTCTATCTTCAAACTTAACTAAATGTTTTGTTCATGCATATAGTGGAATTAATACTTGAAAAACATCTCAAACTCATTCAAAAGAACTTGCTTTTGCTTCTTTTTCTGTAAATCAGCAAGTACTAGCAAAAATAGTTCAAGAAATTGCTAATATTGATATAATTCTTTTAGCAAAAGAAGATTTATTTTCACCAACATTGTTAGATAGATTTTGTTTTCTAGTATTAAAATCTTCAACTTTTTGTGATATCCCATTAATAAAAGAATCTTTAATCATAATAAAATAAAATTAAAAAATAATAATCTTATTTATAATGGTAAAATACTATATG
>CAMZKR010000080.1 GCA_947311335.1 uncultured bacterium | reverse complement strand
AATATGTTTTCCTAAATTTAAAAGACTTAAGTAAAAGATAATTATTATTACTATATTTTAAAACAAGTTTTGATAAATTCTTTTTAATTAAATTTTTTCTATATTTTAAAGTTGTTTCTTTTAGTTGATAAGGCAAGTTTTCATATGTATATCTATTTGTATAAAATAAATCATAAGGTAATTTATAAAACTTGTATTCATTAAAATCTTTAGTTTTAATTTGTCCTATTGGGTCATCAAAAGTAACATCATAATAATATTCTCATATTCTAAGCCAGGAATGTCATATTTCAGGAAAATCTTTAGCATCTATTGCATATCATTTTATCATTTCTGAATCTTCTATTCAGGCAAACATAAGCATATAAGAAAAAAGTTTTGTATATCAATTACATACTCATATTTTATTTTTAAAAGTATCTATTCAAGAAAATATTTTATTATCATTTAAATCAACAACTTTAGAATAAGAAATATTTTTTAAAATATAATTATAAATATTTTTTATTTTTTTATCTTTAAATTTTTTATATGTTATATTTTTTGTTTCTTTTTTTAATTTTAAAAAATCATAGTCTGTATTTGTAAATATTTTATTTTTATCAGATATTAAATATTTTAAAAAGATTATTTTATCTGTTATTCAATATATAATATCTGATTGTATTAATCTTCTAATTTTATAATCTATTATAAAATTATATCATTTATCTTTATCCAAAAACACGATTATTTTATTTAAATTTCAAAATATTTTTTCTAAATCATCTTTATAAAATCCATATTTATCTTTAAAATACTTATAATTGCTAAAGTTATAAGTATAGTATACATTATTTTTAATAAAAAGATTTGTTTCTTCAGTAATAAAATCTTTAAAATATTTTCTTGCTTCAGAATATGCAATCTTTTCTTTAAAAGAATAATTATCTAAAAATATATAATTATTTTCTCATTTTATTTTAACAATTATTCAAATTTTATTTAAAAAAGTTTTATAATTAGAAATAGTTAATTTATAATATCTTTTAAAAGAAAGCTTGTTTATTTTATTGTTAATAATTAATTCTTTATCCTCTGAAATAAAATAAAACGTTTTTCAATAATTAATTAAATGATTTATATAACTTGGTTTATTAAAATTATTATTTAATTTTTGTTTTAAGTTATTCTTTAAAATATTTTCTTTTATAATTTGTTTGTTTTGAAATTTTATGTTTTTAATTTTCAATTCAAAAATCTTTTCATTATTTAATTTTATTAAATCATTAATTATAGTTTCTTGTTTATTTATTAATTTTCTTTTTAAAAAAATATTTTTCAATTTTATGTTTAAATCATTCAAAAAAGATATTTCACTTAATTTTTTATACTTCTTCTCAATTTTTTTTATAAATTTATAATAAATTATTTCTGTTTTTTTATCTACTAATAATGAAGCATTAACTATATTAATACTTAATAAAATAAAAAACAATATAAGTAAAAGATTTAAAAAAGATTTCATAATTAATTATATTTAGCTTTTTCTAACTGATTATCTATTTCATATTTTTTATACTTTTCTATATCAAACTCAAGTTCTATATCAGGAGTTATTCAAATTCAATCAATTCAAGTTTCTGTTTTTCAAGTAAACCATTTTGCCACTGTAAATTTAAGTGATGATCAGTCAATATATGACTTAATACTTTGAACAGAACCTTTTCAATACGATTTTTCTCAAATTATAACAAGTTTAGGAAAATAATCTTTTAATGTTCATATTAATATTTCTGAAGCAGAAGCTGTTCAAGAGTTTTGTAAAACAATTATTTTATATTTAGAAAAATCAATAAATTCAATTCCTTTAGAATAATACTTTTTTAAATCATCTTGATATTTAACAACAGCAACTGGTTCTCATGCTGGAATAAAATATCAAAGTATATTAACAACTTCTCATAAATATCATCATCAATTATTTCTCAAATCTATTATAACTTTTTTTATTCTTCAATTGTTTTTAAGTAATTCTAATGATTTTTTAAAATTTTCAGTAACATTATTTCAAAAACTCTTTATCCCAATATAAAAAGTATTATTTTTTAATAATTTATATTCAACATCTTTTATAATAATTTTTCATCTTATCACCTCAACTTCAAATACTTTATTTTTTCTTTTTATTGTTAAAATTACTTTTGTTCAGGCTGGTCATTTAATCCAAGAAACTACTTCTTGTAAAGAATTTTCTTTAGTTATTTCTTATTATTAACTTTAATTATTAAATCTCATCATTTAAGTCATGCTTTTTCTGAAGGAGAATCAGATATAGGAGAAACTATTCTAACTAATCCTGGTTCTTCCATATCAACATAAGATCATATTCATTCAAATTCTCAATTTAAAGAATCATAAAAATTTTTACTTTCTGTTGGTGGAAAATATTTAGTATATTTATCTTTGACTCAATTAACAAGTCATTCAATAGCCGAACTAATCATCTTTTCTTTATCAATATTTTTTTTATCATAATGATAATTAATTATAGTTTCATATACATTAGAAAATATCATCTTTTTTGAAGATAAATCTTTAATTTTAGTTCAAAAAGTAAAATTATTTTTATTTTTATTTAAAATAAAATTAACTTTTTTAAAATCATTGATTGTAGTTTTTTTCTTTAATAATTTTTCTTTTTTTCCTCAATTAATAAAATCTCCTCATAATATATTTTCCGATAATCTTAAAAAATTATATAATTTTATTTTTTTATTTGGATAAAGTTTTATATTAGAATTTCTAATTAAATCTAAATATATTAATTTTTGTAATGAATCATATAGTTTCTTATCATTTCATAAATCTGAAAATTTTACATCTATATATTTATAACTACTTGGTAATTCTTTTGAAAAAAAATCTCAAAAAAATAAAAAAACTTCTTTTCTAGAAACTTCTCTTTTCATTTCACTTGCTTGTTCTTTTGATATAACTGTTATTTTTGTTGCTAATGTATAACTCGGTAAAGAAAGAAATAATAAAAATATTAATAATAATAAACTTTTTTTCATATAAAAAAAATTAGATTT
>CAMZKR010000079.1 GCA_947311335.1 uncultured bacterium | reverse complement strand
ATTAAATTAAAAAGAAATGAATATCAAAAACAATTTTATAAATCTGTTACTTCTTATTCTAAAATAGCATCTAGATTATCTTCAAATATAAAAACCTTAGTAAAAAAAATGGTTATTATATTAAAAAAGAAAAATAAAATCACAAAAAAACATAGGTTAATCATACTACATCTATCTAATCTTGAGAAAGAAAGCATAATATTAGATAATTTCACTAAATATGATTATAAAAGCATTGATGAAATAAAATTTAATTTATCACAAAGTATAAAAAATATAAGAAAGGAGTTAATTGAAATAAAAAAAACCTTAAAAAGGTAAAATTATTTGATTCAAATAATTTTAAATAAAGTAATTTTTTCAAATTTTGTGAGATTAGTATACTCTCATTCTTTTAGTTTTCATAATTTGATGTTTTCTATTCTTACTCTTTTAAGTTTTTTTACTCTTTTTCATATTTTTTCTACCATTCTCCTTATTTGTCTATTTTTTCATTCTGTTAAAATTATAGAAAATGTTCAACTAGAAATTCTTTGTACTATTGTTTCTTTTGTTTTACTTCAAAGTATAATCATTGGATTACTTAAATACTCTAATTGTTTATTTGTAATTGGTCAAAATACTTCAACTATATATTCTTTCTCATGTTCATATCTTGGATGAATCAAATAATTAGTTAATCTACCATCATTTGTAAGAAGAATTAATCATGTACTTTCTTTATCAAGTCTTCATATAGGAAAAACTCTTGTTTTAATATCTATTATGTCGATAATGTTTTTATCTCAATACTGTGCACAAGTTGTTATTATTCATCTTGGTTTATTAATTTTATAGTAGACAAGTTTGTTTTGTTCTTTTATAGCTTTATTTAATAAGATTACTTTATCTTTTCATTCTTCTATGGATTGTCCTATTTTAGCTATTTTTCAATTTACTTTTACTTGATTATCTAATATATATTTTTCTGCTTTTCTACGAGAACATATTCAAACTTTACTCATATATTTTTGTATTCTCATTATTTCTCACATATTTATTTATTAGTTATTATTCTAACTTCAGGAATTAAAGATATATTAAACTGTTCTTTTACTTTCTTTTGAGCTAATTTAATTAAATTAATTAAATCTTTATAATTTCAATTTCCATCATGTATTAAAAAATTTGCATGTATATCACTAAAAAAGGCTCTTCATATTTTATATCACTTAAGTCATACTTCTTCTATAAGTTTTCAAGCAGGATATTTTTTAGATGGATTTTTAAAAAAACTTCAACAAGTATTTCATTTAGGTTGAACTGTCTCTCTAAAGTAGACATTATCTACATCACTATCGTATTTTTCTTTTTTAATAGATAAATCAAAATATGCTTTTATTAAAAAATATTTTTTAGAATTTTCTTTTAATACTGAAGTTCTATATGCAAATTGCATCTTTTTTTTATTTAAAGTTTCTATTTGCATAGTTTCCATATTTAAAATATCTGCTTTTAAAAAATTATTAGCAGTTTCTAGTCAAAAACATCAAGCGTTTCAAAAAACAGCTCAACCTATAGTTCAAGGTAATCAAATAAATCTTTTCCAAAGTTTTTGATTGTTTTTAAATAAATTTATAGATATGTCTGATATCTTTTCTGCAGAATATGATTGTAATATTTTATTATATTTATCATATTTCCATCAAAGTAAATTGTTTTTTATAATTATTCAATCAAAAATATCAAAAGCAAAAAGCAAATTTGTTCATCATCAAATAAATAAAACTTTTAATTTTTCTTTTTTAGAAAATTTTATAATTTCTTTTAATTTTTCTATATCTTCTATTTTTTGTAATTCAAAAAAATATTTAGTTTTAGCTAATGTCTTAAATTGAGACAACTTTGTTATATCTACATCTTTTTGTAAAATATTTTTCATAAATTATTGAATTAAATAATTACTTATGGCTTGTCCTGTATAAGATTTTTTACACTTTTTCATTTGCTCTATATCTCAAGTTGCTACAATTTCTCATCATAAATCTCCTCATTCTAGTCATATGTCTATTATATAATCTGCATTTAATATTACATTCATATTATGTTCTATAACAATTACAGTGTTTCATTTATCTACTAATGAGTGTAGTACTTTTAAAAGTCTTTCTACATCTTGAAAGTGAAGTCAAGTAGTTGGTTCGTCTAATATATAAACTGTTTTACTAGTAGATCTTTTTGATAATTCTGTAGCTAATTTTATCCTTTGTGCTTCTCCACCTGACAAAGTAGAACTTGATTGTCATAATTTGATATAACCTAGTCATACTTTGTTTAATACTTTTAATATTTTTGACACTTTTGGATAATTAGTAAAAAAATCTATTGCTTCTTCTACTGTTAAATTTAAAATATCTGATATGGTTTTTGCTTTGTATTTAATCTCTAAAGTTTCTTTGTTAAATCTTTTTCATTCACATTCTTGACATTTTACATAAACAGGTGGTAAAAAATGCATTTCTATTTTTTTTGTTCAATCTCAATCACATTCATTACATCTACCATCTTTTGTATTAAAACTAAATCTTCAAGGAAGATATCATCTAAGTTTAGCATCATAACTTTCTGAAAATATTTCTCTTATATGGGTAAAAACTCCAGTATAGGTAGCGGGATTACTTCTTGGAGTTTTTCAAATAGGAGATTGATCTATTATAAGAGCTTTGTCTAAAAATTCTATTCCTTGTATCTCCCTTACTTTACCTACTGTTTTTTTAGCTTTATTTAGTTTATTTACCAAATATTTTGCTAAAATTTGATTTATAAGACTTGATTTTCAACTTCAAGATACTCCTGTAACAACAGTCAAATTTCAAATTGGTATTTTTACATCTATGTTTTTTAAATTATTTTGTTCAGCTCAAATAATCTTTAAATAATTTTTCTTTTGTCTATTTTTCTTGTCTACAATGACTTGTTTATTTCAAGATAAATAAGGTCATGTAATAGACTTTTTATTATTTATTATTTGATTTATTGAACCTTCTGCTATTACTTTTCATCAATGTATTCAAGCTCCAGGTCAAATATCTATAATATAATCTGATTTTCTCATAATATCTTCATCATGTTCAACTATAATCAAACTATTTCATAAATCTCTGAGTTTTTTTAAATTATTTATAAGTAAATTATTATCTCTTGGATGAAGTCATATAGAAGGTTCATCAAGTATATAAATAATACCTTCTAGTTTTACTCATATTTGAGTAGCTAATCTTATTCTTTGTGCTTCTCATCCAGATAAAGTATTTGCTTTACGGAAAAGTGATATATATCATAGTCAAACTCATATTAAAAAATCTAATCTTTCTTTTATATTTTTTAAAACCTTGTCTGCTACTTTTTTTGATTATTTGATAATTGTATTTTATTAAAAAAATCCTTTGATTTTACTACACTAATCTTAGATAATTCTCATATATTTAATTTATTTAAATATATACTAAGACTCTCTTTTTTTAATCTCATTCCTCCACAATCTGGACAATCTATATTTGTTACATATTTATCATAATGTGTTTTTTCTTTTCCTGAAGTAAAAAATCTTCTACTTAATGTATTTATTACTCATTCAAATTTAGAATTATATATATTACTTGTTCATTTTTCACTTAAAAATTTTACTCTATATATAATGTTTCAAGTTCAATTCATGAGTAAATTTCTTTCTCTTTTTGATAAATCTTTATATGGAATATTTATTCTTAATTTATGTTTCTTTTTTACTTCTTTTATAAGATTAAAAAAATAACTTCATCAGAATCATGGGGGTAGAATAGCTCATTCTTCTATTGTTAAATTTTCTTTTACTATATTCTCTTCTAAAAACACCATTTTCTCTCATAATCAATGACAAACAGGACAAGCTCAAGCATGAGAATTAAAGGAAAAACTAGATATTGTTAATTCTTCGGGGATATGTCAACAATCAGAGCAAATAAATACATTTGAATAATTTTTTTGTTTAGATTTTTTACTTAAAATTTCTATTTGTATTTGTCAATTTCCTATTTTAAAAGCTAATTCTAAACTGTCTTTTAATCTTTTATTATCAGAATTATCCTTTTTTATATAATCTCAAATTATTAATCTGTCTATAATAATATATATATTATATCTTTTTTCTTTATCTAATATTATTTCATCATTTACTGTATAAATATTATTTCAAATGGAAAATCTAATAAAACCTAAATCTAAAATTTCTTTTTTTATTTTTTCTATATTAACTTCTGTTTTATTTTTATAAAATAGTGCTTTTATTATAAATTTAATTCAAATATCTTGTTTTATTAAATCATCTATAACTGTACTTAAAGAATCTTTTTTTATAAGATTATTACATTTTATACATTTTCTTTTTCAAATATTTAAATATAGTAGTTTATAATAATCCAAAATTTCTGTAATAGTTCAAACTGTTGATCTTGGATTACGATTTGTTGTTTTTTGATCTATAGAAATAGTAGGAGATAATCAAACTATTTCATCTACCTTTGCTTCTTCTTTCATTCATCAAATAAACATTCTAGCATAAGAGCTTAAACTTTCTAAATATTTTTGTTGTCAAACATTATAAATAGTGTTAAATGCTAAGCTTGATTTTCATGATCCTGATAAACCTGTAATAATAACCATTTTATTTTTAGGTATTTTTACATTTATATTCTTTAAATTATGAGTATTAGCTCAATATACTTCTAAATATTTTGACATAAATTTTTGATGTTTATAAACTAACCTTTCATTTTAATGAAAAAAATATATATTCAAGTTTCTTTTTTTTAAGAAATTTAGAAAAAGATACTATTTATTTTGATGATAATTTAATAATATATCTTTTATGAAATTTTGTACAGAATTATATTCTAATCACAAATAATTAAAGTAATTAATTTTATTTTTTGCTTCTTTGTATCACACCTTAGTTTTTTCTGATATTGATCATAAAAGTAAATCTTTTATTATAATATATTCTAATCAATAAGTTTCTTTTATTTCTTTAATTTGATAGGATTGTACTTGTATTTTAAATTTTTTCTCTTCTTGTCATCTTAAAAAAATAAATTTAATAGTTTTTATTTTTTGATCTTTATCTGTTTCTATTTCATATGATGTATATAATCAATTTTGAATTTTTAATCTTTGTATTTTAGATTTTCAAGATACTATATTATCAACTCTATCTTTATAAGAATGTTGTAGTGTTTTCTTTTTTCTTTGTATATTTAATAAAAACTCTGAGATAGTTAATTGTCTCACAAAAAGATTTTAAATATTATTAATAATATTATACAATATTTATATATTATTTTCAAATTTCTGTATAATTTCTATACAATTTCTATAACTTATTAATCTGAAGCAATAGCTAATCATATTATCTTTTTTACTCAATTTTGTTTTAATATTTTAGCTATTTCGTTTAATGTTGTTCATGTTGATACAATATCATCTATTAAAATAATATTTTTTTTGTCTAAAATGTCTCTATCTTTTTTATTTATTTTAAAGGAATTATTAAGATTTAGTATTCTTTCTTTTTTTGATAAAAGACTTTGTTGTCTAGTGTTTTTTATTTTTTTTATTAGTTTATCTTTTATTTTTATATTAGTATGTTTTCATATATATTTTGCAAGTATATCTGATTGATTATATCATCTAATCATCTTTCTATAAAAAAACATTGGAGTAGGGACTAATAAATAATCTTCTTTATTTTTTATTTTCTCATTTTTTAAAAGTAGTTTTCATAAAAATTTACCAAAATCTTCTCAAATATCTTTTTTATTATAAAATTTAAAATCTTTTATAAGTTTTTTAATTACTTTATTTTTATATCTAGTTAAAATTATTAATTTATCAAAATATATATTTTTTTTACAATATTTATGAATTAAAAATTTATTGTTTTGATTTTTACATATATAACAATAGGGTTTATATTTTATAGTATATTGTAAACATTCTTGACATAAAAAATGTCATTCTTTTTCACAAGAATAACATTTTTTTGGTGAAATAATATCTTTAATAGTTTTTATAAGTTTCATTTCAAATATATTTAAATCTAGGAATATTTATAGAATTCCTTTTTATCTTTTCAAAAAATTCTTTCTTTTTTCTAATCCAAATTTGATTATTATTAATATTTTTATAAACAACGACTTCTTCTAATTTTTCGGTTTCTTTTGCTAAATATAAAACTTTATATAGTCATCATTTAAAATGTTTATAAATTCCTATTTTCATAATTTATCTAACATATACTTCATTTGTTTGATATCACCAATCAGCATTAGAATTTAATCAATGACACCGTGAAGAAGTTGTTCCTCATAATGTTGTAAGGGATGTAGATGAATCTGTCCGGTGATTAACTACTCACATAGATGTCCGTGAAACATTCCGAGCATTATTTGATAAAGGAGAATCTTTATGTCAATTAATAACACACGGGTCATCTGAAAAACCAGATCAACTCCAATTTTTATCATTTGGAAGTCAAATATCTTCACCTAAATCATCTACTTGTATATCTATATATTCTTGCTGATTACAATTTGTATCAGTTCAAACTGTACATCTAGACCGGCTACAATCTCACCATGTTCATCATGTTATTTGTGAAACTAAATCAGTAATTGTTGTATGTTCTCAACATAAACCATTTTGATCATTTTGTCTAGTTTTAAAAGTTTTATAATATATTCCATATTGTTTTCATACATTTGCCACTCATTTTCTAGTATATTTTTCTATAACTTCACTTCCTGTTATTCCTCTAGTTTTATTTATTGTTTTTAAATCAGTATATCACAATCAATTTTCCCATCTTCTTATTCTTGTCCATCATCATCAATCCATTTCCATATCACAATAAACATTTATTTTTGTTGTACCATCTGGACTTATTGTATAAACTCAACTTCCTTTATTATCATCTGTTCATGTAATTCCTCTACACATAGTAGGATAATTTAACACAAACCTTCATCATAAATCCTTATTAATAAATTCTCTTCCATAATAAAATAAATCATTTGAATCTTCTGTATCTAATTCTATTATTTCTCTATATTCTGGTTTCGAGTATAAAACCGTTCCTATTAATGAATTTTGAACTCATTTAACTAATGTTTTCAATGATGACGGAGTTTTAGGTAATGTTGTTCCAGAAAAAACTAATCTAGGAGTAAACTCAAAACCTCAAACTTGTATAATTTGTGTTCAACTATATGATAATGGTATATTTGGTTCCTTATCATAAACAAATTTATTGGTTAAATTTAAAATTTGTTTATCTCATAGATCTGTTAATATTAATGTAGGAACAGCAAAAACATATACTTTTCATCATGTTGAGGTGTGTACTATTTGTCAATTATATTTTCAACTAACTCTAGCAACTATTTCTCTTGTTGCTGTTTCAGCTAATGCTTTATTTGTTGGTAAATTATAAGAAACACTATCTCATTCCTGAATCCGTGATAAATTATAAGATCTTTTTGTAGAACTTATTGAATAAGTATATTCTCTTTCAAACAATGGATCAACTGGTTTTTTACTTAAATCTGTAACTTGCATATGAGTAGCTTTTCAAAAAGTTCATTGCCTAAAAACAACTCATCAACTATAAACTATATCAACTGGATTTGTTGGTATAGGATAAAGTCATCTCTGTACTACTGCATTTTCAAGTACTGCTTCAATACTTTTTATATCAGTAAATCTAGTAGAATCTCTAGCATTAATTGAATAACTTCATAGACTTATAAAAGCTATAGTACCAAGTATTGATAAAATACTTATAACAACTATTAATTCAACCAATGTAAATCAATGTTTTTTATTTATCATAAATGAAATAAAAAAATAATATTTAGATTATATTAACTTTATTTAAAATTCAAAAATATTTTACTTATTGAGTCTACTCAAAATCATGTCATTCCTTTATTTGCTAATCAAAAAGCTTCAAAAGAATTAATTGCCGTTCAAGCTATATCTATATGTATATATTTTTCATTATTAAGTAAAAAATTATATAAAAAAGCTGCTCACATACTTGCTCCTGCATATATTCCAGTATTTAAATTTTCTAAATCTGCTATTTTTGATTTTGTTTTTTCTATAAAATAATTATCGAAAGGGAGTTCAATATATTTTTCAAAATTACTTTTTGAATAATTTATAAATTCCTTTATTAAACTTTTATCATTTCACATAATTCATGCATATCTAAAACCTAATCAAACCATGCATGCTCCTGTCAATGTAGCAAGTGATATAATTTTATCTAATTTATAATTTTTTGATATATAACTTATTCCATCTGCTAAAATAAGCCTACCTTCTGCATCTGTATGAACTATATCAACTGTTTTAGAACTATATGATTTTATAATATCTGATGGTTTATATGATTCTCCTGATATATGATTTTCAGCTAATACTAGACATGAAACTATATTTACATTTAAATTTTTATTATCTAATTCTTTCATTATACAAAACAAATTAGCAGCTCAACACATATCTCATTTCATTTCATACATCGCATTTCAAGGTTTTACTTGTATTCATCATGTATCAAATGTAATTCCTTTTCATACTAATCAAATTGTAGATTTATTTTGTTTTTTTATTTTTTCTAAAATAACAACGTATGGTTTATTAACACTTCCTTTTCAAACAGCTTTAATTAAACCCAATCCTTTTTTTTCTATTTGTTTATAATTTAAAATTTTTATTTTTATATTTTTAAATTTTGTTTATTTTATTATTTTTACAAATTGTTCTGGTGTTAAATCTGAAGATGGAGTTTCTCATAAATCTCTAGCATATATAATATTTTTTAATGTTGATATTCTTTCTTTTATTTCATTCTTATTATCAAAATCTACTATTATATTTATATTATCTTCTTCTTTTTTTGTCTTATAGTTTTGAAATTTATATCTTGAAAGAATACATGTGTCTATTAAACTAATAAAATTATTATTATTTGATAATAAGGTAATATTATTTTCCAAACTAGAAAAATATTTTCATAAAAAATATACTAAATCTTTCTTAGACTTTTTAAAATAAAAAAATATTACTAATTTTTCTAACTCTTTTTTTCATAAAAAAAATTCAAATTTTCTATTTTTTCATTTTTTTATTATATTTTTTATTTTTTTTATAATTATTGGGGATAACTTTAAAAAATCAAGTTTTATTAAATCTTGATTTTTACTTATTAAATAAACAAGATTTGAATTTTTAATTTTTTTAATATTATCTAAAATTTTTATCATGTTATTAATTTTTTAATGTATTAATTTTATAATAGCTCAAAAATATAAATATTGATTCTATAAACATCAAAATTCATAAATTAAGTATATCAAAATCACTTAATATAATAAAATAAGTAATTCAAAATACGTTGACAATATAAGAAATAATATGATAAAAATAAATGGCAAAAAAAATAAGTAAAAGAAGAGCATCACTTTTAGAAAAAATAGAAGTAGAAAAGAGATATTCGGTTGAT
>CAMZKR010000078.1 GCA_947311335.1 uncultured bacterium | reverse complement strand
ACTATTGATCTATGAATAAATGCCAATATATAATGGCTAACATTATTATAATTTATATTTAATTTTTTTAAAAATAAAACTATCTTTTTTTTAATTTCTATATTTTCTGTTGCTTTCTTACTAATAACCATTTATATAATTAAATAAATAATAACTATTTAAATTTAATAGTTTTAACTATTTTGTAAAGAATTTTTTATGGATAATTAATTTTAAAGATTATATAAAAAATGACTTTAAATAAAAAATGAGTTGTTTTTAAGATTTTTTATTAACCTTTAAAAAAATTAAAATTCGTTTTTATAAAAGTTTTCTCAATTTTTTTAATATCTTTAATATCTTCAAAAAAACTATTTAAAATTCAATTAACTATTCTTTTACTAGAATTATCTCAAAATATTTTTGATAATTCAACTGCCTCATTAATTGATACTTTAAAAGGAATTTCTTCTTCTAAAAATAACATTTCTGAGAGGCCTATAAAAGTAGGAATTATAATTGCATAATTCATACTATTTACATCAAACTTTGGAGCATATTTTTTTATAATATTTATCAAATAATTTTCTTTTTTTATAATTAAAGAATATATTTCATCTAAATATAATATATCTAAATTTTTAGTAAATATATTATCAAAAAAATGTTTCCTATATATTTTTTCATCAAAATCTCAAAATGTTCTTGTGTATAATTTTTGAAATAAAAATTTTCTAGTTCTTCTACGTGAAAAATTCATTTTTAAATATTTATTTTCTAAATGTCAAAAAATCTTCAATTATTTATATAATTGAAGATTTTTTTTATAATTTTTATATTCTTGTAAGTTTCTTTCATCTAGTTTTTGCTTTAATAACTTGATTTCATTTATATATCCCATTTTCATCGACAAAATGAGCTAATCAAGTTCATTCTTTATTTAAAGTTACTCTATCTTTTAACTTTTTCGCAGTAAGTTTTATCCAATTAGTAGTTCTTTTTCTACTTCTTGATTTTGAATGCTTTTTTTTCGGACCGAAAGCCATAATTACCAATTTAAATAATAAGAACAATATACTATAACAAAGGAATTTTATAAAAAAAAGCTTGTATTGCAAGTTTTTTTTATTTTTTACTTAATTATGTTTTTTACTTTCTTTATTTTTATACATTTCCAGATCTGCTCTTTTTATTATTTTATTGACACTATCATTAGTTAATCTTTTTGTATATCAAAAAGAAAATCATATTTCTAATTTCTTTTCTTCTGATTTATCTTTAAATACAAATTTTCTATTTGATAACCATTTTTTAAATAAGTTAATTTTTACTACTATATCAGTAAAATTACCTCAAAATATAATAACAAACTCATCTCATCAATATCTAAACATTTTATTATCTTCATTTCAAAAAGTTTCCAGTAAATCTCAAGCAAATTTTCTTAAATAATCATCTCATACTACATGTCAATATTTATCATTAATTGGTTTAAACTCATCTAAATCTAAAAATATCAAAGAAAAATCTTTATCAGTTTCAATAAATCTTTTTATTTCCATATCAAAAAATCTTCTATTATAAATAGTTTTCATTAAACAATCCTTATTATTACATTCATAATAAGCTTGTATATATGATTCTGCCTTTTCTACTTTTTTCTTAATTGTATTTAATTTCTTTTTATTATTTTCTGTAATACTTAAACAGTTTGTTATATTTTTTAATGTTTCTCAAATTAATAATGGTATATTTATATATCATTTATCTTTTAAATAAGAAACTACTTTATTATCTTTTACAATCTCTTCAACTTTATTTTTTATAATTTCAATTAAACTGAAACTATCTCATAATCACTTTGATAATTCTTTTAAATCTTTATTTGCTTCGTGTATATCTTTAGAAATAGATTTTATCCACCACTCTCAAGGAATTTTTGATTTATTCATTTATTTACATTTTCTTATTTTAATAATATCTAAATATTATTAAAATAATTTTATTATTAAAGATTTTAAAATATTTTGTTATTTTAAATTAATTTTTATAATGTATAATTAAGAAATAGCTAATTAAATAAAATATGAAAAAAATATATATAATAGAAGATGATATTGGAATATCTACATCTTTAAAATTATATCTTGAGAATTCTGATTTTAAAGTATACTTATATGATTCTTGAGACAAGGCCTCTGAAAAAATATTAGAAAAAAATGTTGATTTAGTTATATTAGATATAAATCTTCCTGTTAAAAGTTGAATTGAAATTGCAAATGAATTAAGGAAAAAATGAAACATTCCAATTATAATGTTAACTGCAAAAACTAGAGAATCAGATAGAATAAAATGATTTGAAAGTTGAGCTGATGACTATATCGCTAAACCATTCTCTCCAAGAGAATTACTTGTAAGAATAAAATCCATATTAAGAAGATTAAAAACAGAAGCAAAATGAAATAATAAAAAAGTTATTAAATTTAAAAATATTGAGATAGATTTAGAAAAACTAATTGTAAAAATTAATTGAAAAGAAATTTCAACTACAAAAAATGAATATGATATATTAAAAAAAATTCTTGAAGAAGATTGAAAACTTGTTAGTAGAGAAACATTAATGATTGAAGTAATATGATATGAGCAATATATTTATGATAGAACAATTGATACTCATATAAAGAATCTTAGAAAAAAAATATGAAATAAAAATATAATAATAACTGTTAGATGAGAATGATATAGGTTAAATAAATAATTTTACAACTTAATTAAAAAAGATTGTCTCTTTCTAAGAAATTTATAATTATTTTATTAACAAGTATTATATTAATTGCAATAATTAATGTAATAGCTTTTTATGTATTTTATACTTTATATAGAGATAAATATTCAATAGAAAGAATAAAGTCAAAAGATAAAATAACTATAGAATATATTAATAATATAATAGAAAAACAAACTATTGATGATATAGATAATATTTTTAATAATACAGAAATTGAATTTTTTGAACTTTTAGAAAATAATAAATGAAAAATACCTTTAACAAAAGAGAAAAATATAAATACTGTTATCAATTATCTAGTAAAAAGTTGAGTGTCACCTAAATATATAGAAGAAATTATACCAAATAATGCCTTTGAAAAAATATTATATTCATTAAAAGATACATCTTCTCCTGAGTATGTTTTTATAAAGAGGTTATCAAATTCATTAATAATTACTAATATAATTTCTATACTTCTTATTGTTTTATTTATATTAATAATTACTAAAAAAATAATATTACCAATAAAAGAAGTTACTAAAAAAATTAAATTACTTAAACCGTGAAGAAAATCAAAAGAAATTATATATAATAAAAAAGATGAAATTTGATTACTTATATGAGCTATAAACTGACTTAATAAAAGATTAAATATTCAAGAGTGAATTAGAAATAGACTACTTGCTGATATTAGTCATGAATTAAAAACACCTATTACTTCTATACAATGTTATCTTGAATGAATATCAGATTGAGTAATAAAACTTGATTCAAAAAATTTAGAATCAATAACAGATGAAATGAAAAGATTAATTGAACTTGTTAATAAAATAATGGATTATGAAAAATTTGAAAGTAAAAAATTAAAATTAAATAAAAAAAATAAAAATATAGTAAGTATATTAAAACAAATTGTTGAAACTAATAAAAAAAGATTAAAAGAAAATAAACAAAGAATTAAAATCACATGATTAAATGAATTAATAATTAGTGTTGATAAAGATTTATTTAAACAAGTATGATATAATATTATTTGAAATTTTTTAAAATATGCTTGAAAGAACTCTCTTTTAAAAATCAATATAACAAAAAATTATATTGATTTTGTAGATAATTGAGTTTGAATAACACAAAAAGAAATTCCTTTTTTAACTGAAAAATTTTATCAATGAAAGTCTGAGAAAACTTGAAATATAAAAAAAAGATGAATAGGAGTTTGACTTAGTATAGTAAAAAAAATAATAAAATCTCATAATTGGGACGTTTCAATAAAATCTGAAGAAAAAAAAGGTTTTAGTTTTAAAATATATATATAAAATCTTCACAAATATTTCACATTAATAACTTTCTTTTTTTTTCAAAATAGTTAATATAATAAAGTTATTAGAGAATCTTTTATTTGGTTAAAACCTAAAAAATATTTTATAACTTCTTAGTTGATTCTCTAATCCAATATTTATAAGAAATTATATGAAAACATTTATAAAACTTATATTAGTGTTCTTATTATATATATTAGTATCGAATAATACTTATTCATATACTTGAGATATAAAAAAAAATAAAACAATAATTGAGTCAAAAAAATACATAAATCAATTAAAAGAAAAAGAGTTAAATCTTAAAGAAAAATGGAATACTTTTATAAAAGAGAATTGAAAAATCACATCTTTTTTAATTACTCCTCTATCTGAAAGTAATATAAAATCTCTTGAAGATATACTTGAAATATACTATAAAGATAAAAAAGAAATTGATAGAAAATTATTAATAAATAATAATTCTGAAGAAAAAAAAGAAATATTAAAAATTAAAATAAAATTATATAAAAAGATTGTTCCTTATATTGATAAGAAAAAAATAAAAGAATATTTAAAATATATAAAATCAAATATTGATATATTTGAAAAAAATAAAACTATAAAAAAAGAAATATTAATAGAAGAAAAAAAATTAAATGAAAAGGTTTTAATTATAAAAGAAAAAATAATAAAACATAGAAAAGAATTAAATGATAATTTAAGAAAAGTTATTGTTAAAAAACTTAATGAGAAAATAAAGAAAATAAAAGAAAATCCAAAATTTATAAATTTAAATACAAAAAGAAAAATAGAACTTTTCACATTAACCCTTAAAAAATTGTCTAAAAAAAAAGAGGATTTATATAATATGAAGGAACAAACAACTATAATAAAAAAGAAACTTGAAATATATGAAATAGCAATTGAAATAATTGAAAAAGTAATCACTCAAATAACTGAAAAGTCTAAAATTCAGTAGCTTTAATCTTTTTTACTTTATCTTCTATAATATGTTGATTAAGATTATTTGATTCTTGTTCTAATCTTTTAAAAAATATAAAAATAAATATAGTTGAATATATAGTTCAAATTGTAGTTATGACTAGTTTTAATAAATTAGAAATTATTTTAAATATGTTAAAATTATTATAATTTTCTATAATATTTTTTAAATCGTCTATTTTTAATTTATTTAAATTCAATAAAATATCTCATATATTAGTATTATTTCATAAACTTCAAATCATATTTATAAAAAAAGAGAATGTAGAAGATATAAGTCATATAAACATTCAAACTAATATCATATTTCAAACTATTCTCCACCAATTATTGTTTGTAATTTTTATTGAAAATAAAAAATTATCTTTTAAAAAAGAATCTTCATTAATAGCTGAATATAATGAAAATATAGTTTTTATTCACCTATATAATACAAAAGGAAAAAATATTAAAATAAATATAATAAAAACAATTAATCATATATTTTTTAATAACTCATAATTTTGTTGACTTAATAATAGTAAAACAAATATTAATAATATTATTAATATTATTGCTGGTATTAAATAAACATAAGCAAATATATTCCAATATGTTTTAAATGATTCTAAAATATTTAAAAATCAATATTTAATATTTTGATTTAAATTTATTTTCTCAGAATTATATAAATCTTTTATTGTTTTTATTAATCATAAATAAATTCAAATATAAAATATTAAATATAATAAAAAACCGGAAATTAATAAAGTTGTATATATAATTGTTGAAATTCAAAAAATAGATCCAGAATTAAAAGAACCATAATCAGTTGGATAAAAATAAAAAAATGTAAAAGAAAATATATTAAAAATTAAAATTATAAATAAAAAATTATAAATAAATATAGGCAAAAATAAATCTTTAAAATTATTTTTAAATAAAATAAAAGTTTGTTCTATTCTATCTAATACATTTTCTTTTGCATTCATAATTAAATAATTAAAAAAAATATTGTTTAATATTACTAAGTAATTATATTATATATTGTTAAGTTGTAAATTTATATTTTAAAATATACTTATGAATGAACAAAATATAGCTGTTTCAATGAATAATTTAGATTCAGCATTATGATGAATGGACATTAGCATGATTTCTTCTATTTTTGCTACAGTATGAATTTTTGCTAGTATTATTTTTATAATTGCATATGCTTTAAGATCATGGGGCTTGTATAATATTAATAAAAAATTATGAGAACCTTACCCTTGGCTTTCATGGATTCCTGTAATACAAATGTATTCTTTTGTTAAAGCTGGAGGTAAATCATGATTATGGATACTTTGGATTATTTTATGATTTATTGCTCTTTTTATCCCTTGATTAGTTCTTATTGCAATAGTATGTAATTGAATAGCAAAAAGAACAGATAGATGATTTTGGTCAGCTATTTGAATATTCTTTATTCCTGTAATTATGCTTCCTGTTATTGGTTATAAACTTAAAGAAAAAGAAAATTGAGAACAAAAAACAGAGGAATGAAAAGAAAACATAATTAATAAAGATAATGTTTCTGAAACAAAAGAATATTAAATTAAAAAAATAAAAAAAGTAGTATGAAAAGTACTATCGAAAAAGTATCATTCTTGTATTTAAAAGCAAGACTTATAAAAAAATCTTCTTTTAAAGAATAATAGATCTTTTAGATAAATTCTTAATTTATACTACTTTTTTTATTTTTTATTAATTTTACTTCAATCTTTTTCTTAAATATTCATTTAACTTAGATATTTCTACAAGTTCTTGTTTCATACTATCTCTATGTCTAACTGTAACTTTTCCGACCTTATAATTATCAGTATCAATAGTTACACAAAAAGGAGTACCTATTTCATCAAATCTAGCATATCTTTTACCTACACTTCAAACTTCATCATATTCACATATAAAATCATCTGTTAATTTAACATAAATTTCTTTTGCAATATTTCATATTTTTTTAACAATTGGTAATACTCATACTTTAATTGGGGCAACTCTAGGTTCAAATTTTAAATATGTTCTTCCTGTTTCTTCATCTATAGTGTAAGCGTCTACTAATGAAGCTAAAATAAGTCTTGTTAATCAAACTGCCGGTTCAACTACATATGGAATATATTTTTTATTATTAACAGAATCAAAATAACTCATATCTTGTTTTGAATCTTTCATATGTGCTTTTAAATCAAAATCAGTTCTTGATGCTATTCCCCGTAATTCTCCCCATCCAAAAGGATATTTAAATTCTATATCATAAGTTCAATTACTATAATGACTTAGTTCTTCAGGTGAATGGGCTCTAAATCTAATATTCCTTATATCCATTCATAAAGTTTTTACTAAAAAATTTTCACAATCTTTATTCCATTTATTATGTATTTCTTTTTCTGTTCCAGGTTTACAAAAATATTCAATTTCCATTTGTTCAAATTCTCTAGTTCTAAATATAAAATTTCAAGGAGTAATTTCATTTCTAAAACTTTTTCATACTTGAGCTACTCCAAAAGGAATTTTTCTTCTACTAGTTCTAGCAACATTAGCAAAGTTTACAAATATCCCTTGGGCTGTTTCAGGACGAAGATAAACCATAGAACTAGAATCTTCAGTTACTCATTGGTAAGTTTTAAACATCAAATTAAAATCTTTTATTTCAGTAAAATCACTATTTCAACATTCAAAACAAGTTACATTATTTTCTTTTATATAAATTTCCATTTCCTCTTTTGTCATACCATCAGCAACTTGATCAATATCTTTTTTTGCATAATCTTCTTCTATAAGTTTATCTGCTCTTAGTCTTTTATTACATATTTTACAATCCATTAAAGGATCAGAAAAACCTCATACATGTCAACTAGCAACCCAAACTTTTGGATTCATAAGTATAGCAGCATCTAGTAACATCATATCTTCTCTTTTTTGAACAAATTCTTTTATCCAAAGATTCTTTATATTTTCTTTTAAAAGTGAACCATAAGGTCCATAATCCCAAGCATTAGCTAGTCATCCATAAATTTCACTTCCAGCATATACAACTCATCTATTTTTAGCTAGATTCACTATATCGGTCATTGTAACTTTTATCATAATAATTTAGTTAAATTTTAAAATATAAATTTGACTTTATTTATAACCTTTTATATAATACTTAAGTATTACGATTGAAAGAGGTTCCAAAAAGTGTTAGTGCTTTAGGACACCTCTTTTATTTTATTTTTGTTATATCCAATTTTCTTCTTTATTTCAGATGTTCATAAATTCATTCCATACCTTTTTCTAATTTTTCTATATAAAGAAGAATATTGTTTATTTGGAAAAAGTATTTTTTTAAAAATATTGTTTTCTATTAAAAAATTTACTATTTTTATATAATCTCAATCACCAGAAACTAAAACTATTTTATCAAAATCTTTATCTCCTATAATTCTTTTCATTATTTCAAATACTATATCTACATCTACATTTCCTTTTTTCTTTCATTTCATATGCGATGTATGTTCTCTAAAAACTACTATAAATCAAGCTTTTTGTAATTTACTATATAAATTTTGTTCATCTTCAGAAAGAAATCATAAAAAATAATAAGCTTCTGTAATTTTAAATTTATCTTTTAAATAAACTCTAAATTTTTTAAAATCTACTTTCCATTTTTCAGCATTGGTTCATAAATGTAAGTTTTGAGCATCTATAAATGCTATATTATTTTCTTTCATAAATTTTATTTAGATTTAAAAACCCCAAGACTAATTATAGTCTTGGGGTCCTTTTTTAGGACGGTTCCACCCAATTTTTTTACTTTTATAATAAAAATTTATTTCTAACTTGTTTTACCATTACAATATCATCAAAATAAATATTTTATTAACTAAAATTTAGTTTAATTTAAAAAATTATTTTTGCAAATTATTTTAAGAATTTAATATAAAATCCATATATATATTATAAATTTTTTTT
>CAMZKR010000077.1 GCA_947311335.1 uncultured bacterium | reverse complement strand
TATTATTATTAATAATAGCAATATTAACAATATTATATATATGATATATATTTTTCCTAAAAGAAGACAATATTAATAAAACAAATTTATATTTTAATAATACATATAATGTTGAACAAGAAATTCCTTCTCAAAAAGATGAGTAAAATAATCTTATTTGTTATATTTATATTAATTACAAATATAACATATTGAATTAATGTAGTAAATAAATCTACATATGAAACAAGTTGTCAATGAGCTATTTCTAATAGTGATATATATTTAAATACAGATATAAAAAGAATGAATCCAGCGGATTTAATGAGATCCACTAAATTATTGTTTATAAGATCATGAGAGACAGAGGTTGATATACGGCAAAATACAAGTTGAATTTTATCAAATGAATGTTTTCAGTCACGGAATGGTAATTATTGATGGGCAAGACATAGTAATGTTGTCCCTTGAGATTATAATTGGGTTTCAGTTTTAAATTATTTTTGAACACAATGTATAGTTAATAAAGTTAAGCGTTCCAATGAATCTTTGCCTAGTATCCAATTTGTATATAAGATTGCTTTTAAAGAAGAGATCTGACAACAAACAACAAATAGTAGTTACTATTATTATCCATTTTATAATTGATTAATACAAAATAAAGTATTTTTATCTAATCAAAAACGTAGAATATGGTGAAATATAAAAACTCATGCAAATGAGTGTGATAATTTCACATTTCATTGGTGTTGAGATTGAATATTAGATACTTCTTATTGAGAAATTTGTGACCCAAATGATTCATCTCATACTTGATGGTGAAATAGTTGATGTAGTCAAACTACTTGTCAACCGATAACAACACCAACAAGTAGTTGTAATTGATTAACAGCTAGTCCAAGCACATGATTATCACCATTAAATTCAAGTGCAGTATGTAATTGAACAAATGTAAGTACATATAGTATAGATTGTTGAAATGGACAAATATTTAATTGAACATGAAGCAATAGTTGAACAGAAAGTTTTACAAGAACATGTAATTATACTTCAAACTGAACATATATACCAAAATGTACAATAAATTGAACAATAACAAATACAGCTTGTACAAAATCTGTTGTGGTTTGATGATCAAGTAGTTCTTCTAGTTGATGAGCAAGCTGTAGCAGCATAGAATCATCTGAACATACATCAACTTCTACATGATTAACTACAAATATAATATGTAGATGAAGTAGTAGTGTAGATACATTTAAACTGGATCGTTGAAATTGAGATATTAAACTAGGAACAGCAATCAGCGATCTTTGAAGAAAAAGATATAACAATACTTGTAGTTATGTAGCTCTATCTTGAAATACAACATTTAGACCAAGATGTTATGTATCTTGAATGGTAACAACTAACCCAAATAATGTTACAAAAACTAGTTTTACATGTTGAACAACAATAACTTTATGATGACCTAGTTATTGTTGAGATTGAGTAGTTCAAAGACCAAATAGTAATTGACAATATGAAGAATGTGAAAAGTATATAAATCCAGATTGAACAATATGAGATTTTCCAAGTTTTTGTAATAATAATTGTACTATGTGATGAAGTTCGTCATCATCTAGTTCGTCATCATCTAGTTCGTCATCATCTAGTTCGTCATCATCTAGTTCGTCATCATCTAGTTCGTCATCATCTAGTTCGTCATCATCTTCAGGTTGATGAACTTGAGAAATAACAATACCATATGAAGGAAGTATTATATTTTGACCAGTAGATAATATAATTATATGAGATGGAATGAATCCTTTAGATGAGGTTTGAGTTTTACCTTATATAGAAAACAAATCAAGTTATGATTTATATTTTGATAGACTTTGTGTTAAAAAAGAATGATTTTCTCTTGATGGAAATAATTTAATTTGTAAAGATATAGGAGATATATTATATCCTTGAGAAATAGAAAGTTTTGATAGTTATCCAAACTATTTATGAAATATTAATAATATACCAGCCGGACTAGATTATTGAAATAATAAATTGATTACTACTATTCAAAATGGAACTACATTATATGATTGGGCATACTTTGCAGCACATTTAAATATAAGAGTATCTAAACCTATAATTACAACTATTTGAGGAGGAACGAGCTATATAAAAGATACTTCAAATATGGCAGATATATCAAATGTTGCTTCTTGAATAGCAGATTCTAATAAAAATAAAAATTTTGTATGAGTATGAGTATCAACTTGATGATTATCAAGTTATTCAAAAGAGGTTTCTGATAATAACTCAGTTAATGATATATGAAGAGAATGAAATGATTATTCTGATATAATAAATGAACTATGACCAACAAATAATAATTTATCTACAATCTTTTCATTAATTGATACCGATTTAAAAAATTATAATTGAATAAAAAATGTATTTATATTGAAGGGACAAAACCTAGAAATAGATAAAATACCAAGCTCTTTATTATGAGCAAGAACATATATAATAGAGGAAGCCAATTTAATTATAAATTGAGATTTAGAATATAGTGATAATATTGCATTTGTAGTAAAAGGCTGAAATATTATTGTAAAACCAAATGTTATTAAAATGGATTGAACATATATTGCAATACCAAAATGATGAATTTGATGAAATATATTATGATCTTGAGTGAAAACAAATAATGTACTTTTAATAAATTGAAATATTTATTGAAATACAGACTGATTAGTAAAAGAAAGAACGTATGTAAGAAACAATATTATGACTGGGCAAATAAATGTTTGAACAATAGTTAGTTTTGGATCATCTATATTTAGAAAGCCAGCACCTCTTGTTTGACAATTTATATGAGAATACATGGAGTCAGAAAAAATATCTAATTAGACTATTATT
>CAMZKR010000076.1 GCA_947311335.1 uncultured bacterium | reverse complement strand
TAAAATACAATATAATTTATTATATAAAAAATAAACAGTGGAATATTCAAAAGAAGCTAAAGATAGATGATTAAAAATAGAAAATCTAAAAAAAGCATGAGTTATTTGTTATGCAAATAATTTTAGATGAAAAATAGATATAAAAGAAATAAGAAAAAAAGAAAATAAAGTAAAGAAAGCAAGTAATTTAATGGAAAACAAAGTAATTTGAGAATTTAAAACAGCAGGTAGAATAATAAGTAGCAGATGAATGTGAAAACTTACATTTGCTAAAATTATAGATAAAACTTGAGATATACAAATATGTTTTATGAGAGATAAAATAGGATTTAATACAGGAAGAAAGGTAGTAAACAATATTGAAATTGAAGGAGAAAATAAAACAGCTTATAAAATAGCAGAGAAATTTTGTCAGGTGTGAGACTATATTTGAATTGAAGGAGATTTATTTTTAACAAAACATGGAGAATTAACTATTTTTGTAAAAGAATTTCAAATATTAAGTAAAGCAGTTAGACCTCTTCCAGAAAAGTTTCATTGAATAACAGATAAAGAAACTATTTATAGGCAAAGATATTTAGATCTTGTTATGAATAAAGATTCATATGAAAGATTTTTATTTAGAAGCAATTTTCTAAAAACAATTAGAGATTTTTATTATGAAAATGATTTTTTAGAAATAGAAACACCCGTTTTGTGAAATTCCGCTTCTTGAGCAGCAGCTAAACCTTTTATTACTCACCATAATGATTTTTGAGAAGATTATTTTTTAAGAATAGCACCTGAAACAGCTTTAAAAAAAGCTACAGTTTGAAGATTTGAAAGAATATTTGAAATTTGAAAAAATTATAGAAATGAAGGTTCAGATCCTAGTCATATGCAAGAATTTACAGCAATAGAACATTATGCAGCTTGGTGGAATTTTGAAGATAATATGCAATTTACAGAAAAAATGTTTGATTATATTTTTGATAAAATGTGATTAAATAAAAAAATAAAAATAAAAGATAAAGATTGACAAGAAAAAATAGTAGATTTTAAAACACCCTGGAGGCGTATAGATTATATAGCTTGAGTAAAAGAAAAATCATGAATTAATATAGAAATATATTCAACAAAAGATGAAAACAAGCTTAGAGAAGACATAAAGAAAGCATGATATAAGTGGGAATGAATAGATAAACAAGCAACTTCTACAATGATAGATTATTTATATAAGAAAGTTTTAAGACCATCTATTATATGACCCGCTTTTGTTTATAATTATCCTAAAACAATGCAACCTTTAGCTAGAGAATCAGATAATAATCAAAACATAGTTGAGCAATTTCAACTTCTTGTAAATTGATGGGAAGTTTTAAAAGCGTATAGTGAACTTATCGATCCCAAAATTCAAAAAGAAAAATTTGATGAGCAAAGAGGTGCTATAGAAGCTTGAGATGAAGAAGCAACTTCTCCAGATGATGATTTTGTTTTAGCTATGGAATATGCGATGCCACCACAATCTTGATTTGGAATGTGAGTAGACAGGATGGTGTCATTATTGACAGGACAGGAAAATCTTAGAGATGTTGTATTGTTTCCTTTAATGAAGGATTTTAAAAATAAAGATTAAAAATATGGATTTACGGTTTTTCTATGCAATTATTTCAGCAGGTTTTGCATGAGTTGCTTTTTTTATTTACTACAATATAAAAAAAAGAACAAAAATAAATAAAAATTTCATATACAAAATAAAAAGAGCGGCAATTTTAAGTTAAGTTTTAGTTTTTGTTTGATCTGTATTTTTTATAAAAGTAATGATCTGAAATATTTGAGTTGTTTATACTTTAAATCCTTTTTCTATACTTACCCAATAATTTTATCAGTAATTTTTTATAAAGATAAATTAGACTTAAGGAAGATTTTAGCAATAATTTTAACTATATCATCTATGCTATTATTTAAATTATTTTAATTATGTTCATTAATCCAACTTAAAATAGAATTTCTATTTTTATTATAATTATTTATAAATGTTATTATTGTTTTTTCCTTTCATATTCATATTATATTAGATAATTCTTCTATTCATCATAATGAATTATCTTTAGTAACAAAATCCTTAGTAGGATAATTTTTTTTAAAAGTTGTTGAAGAACTTAAAAATCATTTTTCTTTTATATATATATCTTCGCCTTTAGAGTCTTCAATTAATTTTTTTATAAATTTAGCTAAAGGAATTATATTTCATAAAGGTATTCCTATAATATTTAATTCAGGATTTAATAAATATGATAGGTTTGTATTATTTCTTTCTTTTAAAATCTTTTTTAATTTTTTTAATGATTTTAATTGAGAATTGGTAAGATTTTTTTCTATTTGAATAATCAAGGTATATTTTCCTTTTCTTTTTGTTTCTTTAAGTTTATATCAAAGTTCTGATAATAACAATTCTGTTTTTAATAGTTCAACTTGTTGTTTTACATTTTTTTCTATTTCAGATTTTTCATTATCTTTTCATAGAGTCAAAGGTTTTTCTAAAGGCATTTTTGCATTTTTATTTATAATTTATTTAATATTAACAGAATATTAAATTTTTTGCAAAAAAATTATATTTTTGTAAATGCAGTTTTTTTGAATAGTTTTTATACTTTTATTAAAGCTATGTTAAATCATTAAAAGTTTTGTAAAAATTAATTTTTTAATTAATATATTTTACATTAGATTTTATAGTATTTTAGGCTAAGCTTTACACTTTATGAATTATTTAAAAATTAAAAAAGGGGTGTCTGTTTTATTAATTTTCACTCTATTATTTTCTTTTACATTTAGGATACCATTTCACTTAATGTTTAATAAAAAAGTATATGCCTCTGAACAACCTTTTTATAATTTGGTTTCTATAATAGTAGAAGAAAAGATATATAATAATATAAAATCAAATTTAAATAGATATGCTAGGGATATACAATGAACACTTGAAAATACTAGAGTTGCTATTTTTCCAACACCACCAGATGTAACAGCTTTTCAAATTGCTTCATTAAATGAATCTTTATATTTTGAATGATATAAATGAGTAAAAAGTAGTATTAATTTTGAATCAAAATTAATTTGAACAGTTTTAGTTTGAAAGTTACCAATACCAATTGTATTTAATAAAAAAGAATCTTCAAAAACATTATTACCTTATGTAGATTTTGAAGAAAAGATTTATATATATAATAATGAGAATGAAAGATATGAAAAGAATATTGATTTACAAGATTCTTTTAAACCTGAAATTTGGCATTGAATTATTAACCCAAATTCATCAAATTGAAATGATTCCGATTTAATAAATGATTATTTTAATAAAAACCATAATTTTTATAAGTGAAAATGACAATTTAAAATTGACCATTGAATCATAAATTGAAATCATAATGAAAAAATACCAAACTCTTATGAACCACAAGTTTTTTATTATGATCAATATAGAGAAGAAAAAACATTGAATCTATGAGCTTATAAATGATATAAGTCATATAAAGATAATCTAGAAAATGTTGAATATTATAAATATGATAAAAATATTGCAAATAATATGCAATCCTCAACTTTTTGAAATGAGCAAAAGAATATAAAAAATTTAGCAAAAGAAGTAGAAAAAGAAACATGAGAAAATTTTGGATGAGATTTATCACAAAATCCTAGTAATCAAATGATAAACACAGAATGAGCGCCAGACATTCAAACCAGACATGTAACTGAAAAATCTTCAAACACTTATTTAGAAACAATAAATAAAGCTTCTATATGAGAGGTGAAAAAATTAATACATAATGCTTGAAGATATAATAAATGATGAGCAAAAGTTAATATGGATAATGTCCCCTATTTAATTTCTGTATGAGATCAGATGAGCTCACAAACCTTAAAATGAGTAGCTAATGCTTTTGAAACTAGGACAGAAGCTTGAGTAAAAGTTTGATTATCAAGATTTATTTGATTACCAACAAAAATATATTTAAATAATAAACCAGATTGCATTTTAAAATATACAAATTTTTTATATTGAAAACAAGCAAAACATATAGAAAATGCTTCAGAATGTACGATATTTAAATGAAATACAAGATATGGATGACAACTGGTTGAAATGAATAGATGATATAATATAGAAAATATAGAAAAAGATTTAGAATTAACTAAAGATTGATATTTAGAACCAGAAAATATTTGAAAAACAACTTGATATTGGTGAGGATGTAGTCCTTTAAACTTAGATTTAGACGCTGTGAATGAATGAAGATTTGAATTAAAATTTTGTAATTACGAAGATGCTATAAAACCAATATTTGATTTAAAATGAGCAAAAAAATTAGAAGATTCTGAAAAAAATCCATCATCTTTAGATTGTTATAAAAATAATTTTTTAGCTACATTTACTGAAGAAATTAATGAAGAAACGGAAAGTTGTGAAGTAGTTTCAGCATTACCTATAGATTGACAAGAATCTATAAAATGGGATGCAGCATCTTCAAATGTTCATTTTGATTTTCCAAAATCTTTTGAAGAAGTTTATAAAACACTTGAAACCGAATGATTACTTGAACCAAACACCTGAACAGAATGTGATAGATGAGATGATGATGACGATGATGACGATGATGATGATACATGATTTTATAATAATAAAAAAAATAAAAGTTTTTCATATTTAGATGTATTATTTTCAAAAACTTTTGCGGAATCAGGGGGCTCATGAGATGACGATGACGATGATGATGACGATGATGATGATGATGAGGTAAAAGGTGAATGATGTTGTGTATTAAGAAGAATGTATTTAGACAATGAAGTTGCAAAAGAGGCTGTTATAGGTTTACCATTTAGTTGTAATTCTTTTTATGGATGTTCTCCAGAGACCTTTGAGTCTGAATGTAAATTAGAATACTATTATTATAAAAGAATAACATCTTGGGTAGAACATGAGTCTCCTACTAATCAAGAAACTTGAGTTCAAATACAAAATCTTGCAACACCAAATATGCCTGTAGATAAAAATAGATTTATTGATTTTATATGAACTAATTGAGAGTATTATGAAGTTCATCACGCTCATCCATTTAGAGTAAATACTCCCTCTGAGCGTTATTTTGATACAAATACAGTTAGTCAAAATATACAAAATGAAACACTAAATATACCTTGATGAACATTTTACTCAGCAAGAATAGCAACAGATCCAGCTTTAATAACAGGAGTAGATTTAGAAATTTACGAATTGTTAAAAACAGGAGATTGGCCGGATAAAGATTTAGATTTACAAGTTATTTTTAGATGAATGCCAAATTCTACCTATAAAGTTAATTGAGAAGAAAAAACAATACATTATTGGGATATGTTTATATTTAATACTTATTGGAAAAATTTACAAACTTTATGAGAAAAATATAGATTTATTTTTGAAAATTATTTATGAGATCAATTTTGAGGAAATAAAGAGAAATATGTACTTGCAAAAAATAAAAGACTTTATGAAATAGGTTATATATGAGCACTTTGAGATCCAAGTAATATGTATATAAAAATAGATACTTGAAGTAAAGAAAAGAACCCATATTCAAATATAATATCAAAAATATAAAATTAGATACATTTTTATCTTCTTCAAATAGTTCAAGTAATACATCAACTAATAAAGCTTGAAGTTTTACTTGTTGATCATCAGATGGCGTTCCTATAACTAGTTGGATGTCTTCTGTAGATTGTTGGACTTCTAATTTAATTCCACCAAGAGTTAGTTACTCTAATAGAAAAAAAACAAACAATAATTCTACAACATATAATAATAGATCTATAAAGAAATGAAAATTAGTATCATCTATTAATAATTTATATCTTATCTCAAATTCAGGACTTAGTTTAAATTTTTCTACAGATTCTTCAAAATATTATATAAATGATAAATGAATATTAAAAGCAGAACTTTTATGAATTGATGAAACAAAAGCGAATTATATAGATTTTGAATTAGCAAAATTAGAATTAGTTTGAACTTGATGAGTTGAAACTATATATGATATAAATAATGAATTTTTTAATAAAGAAAATAATTTAAAAAACACATTAAAATATATTAATTTTTCTAATACAAAAGTAAGAGTACAAAATTTAGAGGCTAAAACATTTTTTTCAACAAAACAAGATAATATTAATATATACTTTAAAACAAAATTAGAATCAAGGGATACAGAGTGAAAAACAAAAATATTATTAGAATCAAATTTATTGTCAGCACAAGTTAGATGAGATAAAATGTCTTTAAAAACATATAAAATTATTGATTCTAAACCATTTGATTATGAGTTATGACAGGATAAACTACTTGTTTCAGACAATATTAATATTTTTTTAATTGATAATAAAAAGAAATCAATAGAAGACATTATTACTGAAGTTAATAATTCTTCAAAAGCAAAAGAAAAACTAGTTATTAGTTTATGAACTTATTCTAAAGATAATAATTTAAATAATATAATCTATCCTATAGATATCAGGATATTTAAAGATGGAAAACCTTTTTTTAATGAAAACAATATAAATGAAAATTCATTAAATAATTATAAAAACATATTAGCAATCGAAGAGTCTTGAGAATTTGAAATAACAATAACAGATTTTAATGGGTATAAAGTAAAGAAAATTATTACTTTGCAAGCAGAGGAAGCATCTAATATAGATATTCAAATGATTCCATCTACAATTGAAACATGAAAAACATTTACATCACATATAGCTTATTTTCTCGATAAATTTTGAAATATAACGACAGGATATTTATATGGTTTTAATTTAATTATAGACTGAGATTGAATTTTATTTTATGATGATAATTGAAATTTTACAAAGAAATTATCTTGAAAATCTTTGGAAGGTTATAAAAAATTTAATATAGTATCTACTGATGAAGAAGAAAAAAATAATATAATATTAAGATTAAATAAAACAGATTGAAAAGAGATAGCATCAAATACAACCTCAATAAAAACATTAAATAATATAAAAATTAAGTTTATTCCTGAAAATAAAAAAAATCTTTATGTTTGATGAAATACAAAAAAATATATTTTGAGAATTAATAATAATAAATGAGATTTATTATCAGATTTTCATTCAATAGCTTATATTAAAGTAAATAAACTCTATGGAACTATTGATAATAAATTTGTAAAAATAGAAAATGGAGAATGAGAATTTTCTCTTACTACAAATAACTTAGCATGAGAAGATATAAAAATAGAATTTTGGGTTGAATGAATTAATACTGTTGGAGAAGATTATATAACAATATTTCCACTTGATCCAATTAAAATAGAATTATCTTTATCAAGAGATAAAATAGAAGCTAGTAATAAAGATTATACAAATTTATATGCAATATTAAGAGATAGATATTGAAATAAAGCTTTTAATAAAAGTGATATAAGTTTATATTTAGAAATACTTTGAGATAGAGTTTGATCTGTTTCTAATGCTTTATTACCTTGAGCAATAACTAATATTCAATCTAAAAATCATAATCCTATAATAAAAACAAAAAAAGTAAATAAATGAGAAACAAATTTTAAAATATATTGAACAGATTATCCTTGAAGATGATATTTTAAAGTATGACAATCGGGTAATTCTATACCAAATCAAACAATAATGATTCCTTGACAACATTTATTTTCATGATGAGAATTAAAAGAAAATGTTTATGGAATGATAAATAATGATGTTTTAACAGATAGATGAATATATTTTTTTAATGAAGTAAATACTTCATCAACATGAGCATCGTTTTTTGAATCTAAATTTGATTCAAGAAAATTATTAATAAAATCAAAAGATTATTTAAATCAAACTAATATTATTAGACAACAATTACTTGATTTTTGGGATTCAACTAATTTTACAAAAATAAGTTGATTAATAGATAATGCATGAAAAATAGATACTTTTTATTTTTGGAATAAAGAAAAAATAAATGGAAGGAAATATAATTCCTTATACACATTTTTACTATGAGCACCTTATTGAGATGTAGAAAAAAAAGATAATTTATCTTCAGCGATGCTTTTTGATAAATGAAATAGAAGTTTGTCAGTTACATCTATACTTAATGATCCATATGCTTACGAGAATATTATAGCTATTGAATCAAACTGACTTTTATCAAGTATGGTTGAGTCAACTAATTCTTCTACTCAAGATATAGCTTCAGAGGTTACTATTGATTCAAATAATAGGTTATATATAGATTTATTTAATGATGCATTAAATACATATATATGAAAAGTTTATTATAATTTTCAAAATATAGATCTTGCATTAAATAAATGTATAGAAGAAAACATTAATGATTGTATAGATAAAGAAAAAACATCTATCATTATAGATATTTTAAATAATGACTTTATATTAGATGATACGAATGGATTATCAATAATTGATAAATATTGAAAAGAAGTATTGTGAATAAATAAAAATTGAGAAATAAATAAAATATCAAATATATATTTAGAACTTGATAAAAATAATGAAAAAAAATATTTATCTCTTTTAATAAAAAATGGGAACGATTTAGTATGAAAAATGATAATAAATTTTATTGATACAAATGTAAACATTACAAGAGAAAAAAATTTATTAAATGTTAAATTAAATACATTAAGTAATGCTATAATAATATATATTGATAATAAAATTTATGGAACAAGAAAAATATGAAATAGAGAAATTATTTTTTATAATGATCCACTTAAGGCAGAATGACAATTAAATAGTTTTAATAAAGAGAATCAAGATTGAATAGAAAATTTTTTAAAAAAAGCATGAATATGATGGGGATGATTAAATAAAACATTACTTGCTTTTTCTGCTTGAGAAAGTGTATGAGAGGCAACAAAAGACTATATGAGTTTTTCTTTAATTAATTTATGAGATCCTGTAATTTCTTTAAAAAAAATTAGACCAACATTAAAACAATCAGCTAATTGTGTAGTGACAGTTTCATGAGAAGAATGAGAATATATATGAAATACGAATTGAGCAAGACCAACATATCTTTTTTCTAAAGTATGATGAGATTATTGTTCTTGAAAAACATGTAGTATTGAATTAACTTGTGATAGAGATTCAAAAACATATTCTGTAAGTAATCCTTGAGAAAAATATTCTGAAGGTGAGTTTTTTTGGTTTCCAGTATCTGACTCAAATTGAAAATTAGCAGTATTAATACCATCATCTTATTGAAATGGAATTGATATAGATAAAAATAGTGAAAATGCTCTTAGATTATTTGATCCGACACTGTGAAAATTATTAGATGACAAGGAAATTGAAACTTTTGAAACTTTTGATTATAATAATGATTTAAGAAAAGATTTACTTTTAGTAAAAAAAGATTGATATATAAAATTACTTGAAAATAAAAATATTCATTGAAATTTTTTAGATAAATGAGATTTATTAAACTTAATTGACTTATGAGCAGAAAGATTATTAAAAACTGGTGATTTTACATGAGATGGTTACGATGATATATTTTTTGTAAATAATGAGTCAAAACCATTTTTATTGAATAATGTAGAAAAGAAATTTTCAAGACTCTCTCTTGAAAAAGATTTTTTAATAGATTGAAATATAGTTCAAGCAGAAACTTTTGATATGGATAATGATTCTGTAGATGATATAATAACATTAGATGATTCATGAAAATTAAATATATTTTACTGATGATGAATTTCTAAAAAACCAAGTTTTATAAAAAAAGAAGTAAGTAATGATTTTTGAGTTTCACTTAATGGTAATTGAACAAATGATGGTTGGGCTGTTTACTATGATTGATTAATTCAACAATGAGAAGAAAAGATAGATAATTATAGATATATAAATATACCATACACACCATATAATTCGTGAAGCAGTAGTGAAAATGATACCATCAATGTAAAAAAAGATATACATCCATGAGGAAGTCAAACAACATTTATTTTTAGTGAATATTCACAAATTTGATTAAATAAAAAATATAAAGATAGAAATGGTTGATATTTGCAAGCAGGTGATATAATTGACTTTGAGATTGAAATATCTCCTTCTTCAAATTTGAATAATGTAGTATTAATGTTTAATTTGCCCAAAAACTTTTCTCCTATAACAAATTTGACAGTAACAGGATCTACATCTAAAAAAGTCACTATTACATCTTGAAAATGAGATTATAATGTTTCACTTGAATGATTTTCATTGAATTCTTGAGAAAAAATAAAATTAACTCAAGAACTAAAAATGTTACCATTAGAATATTGATTTATGCAAGTATGATTATATGAAGAGGATACAGCAGGAGACGATTTATATGGTGATATAATAATAAAGTGAAGTGAAGAAAATAAATGAGAAGACGCTCTTATTTATAAATCTACATGACCTAGAAATTATAATAATTTTGAAATATCCCCAGAAATAAAAGAAGAAGATGTAAAATTACCATCGGAATTAGAACGATTATCAATAGATGAAGATTGAAATTGAATGCCAGATTATATAGATTGAATATTAACAGGAGTTTTAGATGAAAATTGAAATACTCTTAGTGCAGAAAAAATGGATACAAGTCAATTGAAAGAATATTCTAATTCAACTCTTAAAGATTTAAATAAAGATAAAGATAATGATTGTATACCAGATTTAGATGATAAAGTTATATGATTTGATGAATCTTCATATACTTTTTCTTCAATAAAAGGTTGTCAATCTTCATCAAATGGAACAACGTGTAGTATAACAGTTGATTGAGAATCTTGAAATTATATTTGAAATACAAATGGAAATAGACCAACATTTCGTTTTAGTAAACCATGATGAAGTTATTGTTCATGATGAGCATGTACAGTGGAAGCAACTTGTGATGAATGAAATCATACTTATGATATTTCTAGTGCATGAATAAAGGAATATCAATGAGAATTTGTATGGAAACCAAAATCAGAATCAGATTGAAAATTAGTTGTCCTTTTGTCTTCTAAATTTACTTCTGAGTTATGATGAGGTGAAGAAGCTGGTGGAGCTACAAGTTGTGTCGTAACAGTTCAATGAGAAATCTGAAATTATATTTGAAATACAAATGGAAATAGACCAACATATCTTTTTTCTAAAGTATGATGAAGTTATTGTTCATGATGAGCATGTATAGTAAAAGCAACTTGTGATGAATGAACATATACTTATAGTGTTCCAAATACTAAGCAAAAAAATTACCAATGAGAATTTATGTGGTTTCCAATATCTGATTCAAATTGAAAATTAGCAATACTAATTCCCTCTTCTTTGGCTTCTGATTCATCTTCATCTACTGGTAGTTCTTATTCTTGATCTTCATCAAAATGAAAAGAAGAATTTATGTGATGGGGAAAAACATTTGATAAATTAAATAACCAAATTGATGATGCTGTAGAGTTGGTAGATAATTTAATAGATTGATTTAATTGTTGATTTTGATGATGTATATCCACTCCATTAAATTGGGCTCCATTAGCTCCTTGATGAGACCCAGTTTTATTTTGAAAACCTATTTGAGATTGATTTAAAATAAATGAATGATTACCTATATTTTCAGTTTTTACATATTTTCCATATTGACCTTATTGTTGACCAGCTATATGGCCACCTAGTCCATTAAAAGCTTGATGTTCTTGAACTTCAGCTTGATGACGGTTAGGAATAGACGACCCAAGTAATTTTTTTAGACTTTTTGTAACTCCAACATTAACCTGATGAATGTGAATGGCTGTTTGTTTCACCTGACCAGCTAGAGAAGCAGGAGCTTTACCAATAGAATGAGTACGGCCAATTGTTCTTTGATGAAATTGTATAATAATTGCATATCCATATTTTTGATGTAAATGAACTAATGATTGAAAACCAAATTCAATGTGATATCCAAAAAAGGATAAAAATTGAAATTATTCTTCTATAAATTGAAATTATCAAAAAGATACAGATAAAGATAATAATAAGAAGTATTGACATTCTCAATCTTGACCCTTAGTGCAAATATGAAATCAAAAAGAAGATAATATGGAAACATCAATTTCAGTTGATACAAAAGCGATATTGAATTGAGATTTTAGCGCTGATGCTATTAAAATTAAAAATCAAAGAATAATGGCATTCCCTGAATTTTTTATGGATTGGGTTGATAGACAAATAAAAGAGATAATTAATAAAATTACAGATTTACCAACAATATATATTATATTACCAGATTTTTCTTGAATTTTTGATGGATGATGGGAATGATTTAAAAATAATTTTGAATCAATGTTTCAAAAATATAATGAAGATAAAAAATCAAAAAATAATGAAAAAAATACTGAGATTGACAGTTTAAGAAAACAAAAAGCATCATTAGATTGTGAAATAAATAAGATTAAATGTGATACAATAGATTTAAAAATAGAATATATAACATGAATATCAAATTTATGAATATCTGAAACAGTATCTTGAATAAAGGCTGTTTACGAGTTTTTATGAAGTATTCCTCTTGTTACTGTTGAACAAAATATAATTAATATAAATATTCCATGGATAGATGAAACTTGAATAGATAGAATAATAATAGATTGGAAAAATGCTATATCTCAGTGGCAAGAAGAAATAAATAAAGCAAAAACAAATTGGGACCCAACAGATATAGGAGATAATATTATTGTAGATATAACAAAACTTATTAATTCTGTTGAAAATAATATTGAGATTCTTGAAGAATATAAAAAAACACCAGAGAAAATCAGTAAAATAATAAATATTAGAGAGAGACGGTTATGACAAATCCTTGAAAATATAGATAATGCATTTAGTATAATTCTTGAATGGATTCCAGAAAATGGAAAAAGATTTAAAGCTTGGGTAGAACTTTATATATTAATTAAAGCAATACTTAAGACTTGGCAATTATTTATTGATATATTTAATGATTATGATTCAGAATGTCATGTTTGTAAAAATGAAAGAAATGATACATTAGGATATTTTATCAAATTAATAAGCATGATAATACCTAAAATCCCTATAATAGAATTTCCTAAATGGCCAGATATTATAATAGATCTTCATAATATAAAGGCGTGACTTACAATATATTTACCAGAATTTAATTTTAATTTAAGACCGATTGTCTTGCCCGTATTACCAAAACTATATTTACCAGATGCTCCAAATATAAATATTAATTTACCAAAACTTCCAGAACTTCCAAAATTTAATTTACCAGAACTTCCTGATATTCCTGTATTACCAGAAATAAGCTTACCAAATTTACCAGCACCTCCAAAAATACCAGAACTTTATGGAGCAGTTGAAATTATTTTAAAAATAGCAAAATTAATTTTAAAAATAAAATGTTTACTTAATAATTTACCATTTTTTCCAGAACATAAAGCTTGAGAACAAATTGCTTTTTTAACGGAAAGACAATGATATTTACCGTTTGATTTTATAGATTTATCTTTTCCTAAGTATACATACTCTTCAGTTGAAGCTATAAAAATATCTACTTATGTTGATTTAGAATTTGAAACAGACTTTATTGTTAGGATGGTAAAACAAGTAACAAAACCTTTAAATATTTTTGCTAATGATGTAGTAAATATGTTTAACATATCTATAAAAGACCTAGATTTTAGAAATACAGTACCTTCAAATATTAATATTTGACAAAATGATAATAAAACACAATTATTTACAGAACTTAATAATTCTATACATAATTTTACATTGCTTATTTCAACAAAATTTCAAGATACGATATTGTATATTGATAAAAATAAAAATAAGAAATTAACAAATAGAGAATTTATTAGTTATATTAGTAATGGACTTTCTTCTGAATCAATTACTTCTGATTCAAAATTTGATAATATATTATTTTTATTTTTATCAATATACAATATCGTATCTTGAAATTTTGTTGAAATAAGCAATGTAAAATT
>CAMZKR010000075.1 GCA_947311335.1 uncultured bacterium | reverse complement strand
TGTACTACTTGTTGATGAACTTGTACTACTTGTTGATGAACTTGTACTACTTGTTGATGAACTTGTACTACTTGTTGATGAACTTGTACCTGGTCATATGGACATATAAATATCTGAATAATTTGTAATTCATATAAATTCAAACATATCTCATATATATTTTTTACCTTCAGAAATAATTACATCACTAGCTAGAACTTTTATCATATTTTTATCTGTATCATCAATAGCATTTAAATATAGTCAACTTCAAGAAACAGACTCTCAGGTTAATTTATATTTTAAAACTCAAGTCCCCGTACTTTTTATAAAAAGTGCGTAATCATTTGATATAAAATCAAATAAATATCAACTACCAGTAGATCATGAAAGTGTTAAATCTTCCTGAATAAATCAACTAGCTCATGTTGAAAAATATCTTTCTGACTTTCATAAGACTAAAATTTCTTTATAATTATTATATTTTTGAGAATCTAAATGAGTAACAATTAAAGAAAACGGTTTATCTGTTTCTAGCCATAAAAATCAAGTAAATGTTGAAAGTCTTTTATTTTTATTATCAAAATTATTTACATTTGCATCTATATAATTTGATATTACTGAATTATCCCAAAATATATTAAAAAATCATTTTGATGAAGTAATATATCAAAACAATGTTTTTCTTGCATTAATATCATCATCTTCATAATTATTCGGATATTCAATAGATCAAGTTGAGTTGATTTTATTATTATCACTATTAAAATTATCATCAATGTTATCAGATCTTTTATAAGTATCTCATATAAAACTTATAGCTGTATTATCTAAATCAGTAAACTTACTAAATCATGATTTATCTGGATCTCATATTAAATTTACTGTAGAATTTCATAATTTAGCTGTAATAAAATCTGTATATCAAGTATTAAAATTAATCTTTAATGAAGATGAGTTATAGTTTCATAAACAAAAAGCACTACCGGATAAATAAGTTAAATTTGTTGATATAATTCCTGATCATGTATCCCCCTGCATAATTATATAATCAGGACATGAAAAATTATCAATAAATCAAGACCCATTATTATTAAGAATATTTTCATACTTCATTGCTAAATGAGCTTTTTCGTATAAATTAAAGTCTATTTGTTTATTTATATCATTAACTTCTTTATTTGTTGATAACAAAAAAGTATTATTTAATATTATTATAGATATAACAAGAGATAAATTAACTAAAAGTAATATATAAACAAGTATAGAACCACGTTTATATCATATCATAAAAAAAAAGTTAAAAATTTAAATTATATTTTATAATGTTCTCCGTTCATATATCAGTAAACAATTCTCCATTCTGTCATTTTATATATCATATATTTACTCATAAGTTTATATTTATTATATTTCAAGAATTATAATAATCAACTTGAAAATCCTTAATCCTCAAAGCTTTAAAAAGTTTATCTTCATAAAATATATAATTATAAACATTTAAAGGTGTTGTTTCTAAATCTGTTATTTCAATATCACTTATTTCTCTATAAGCCATAACCTTATCATAAATATATAAGTATCCAGTATTTTGTTCTATTTTTAATGTATCTTTCCTAACAATTCAAAATAAAACTCATTTAGTAGATTCTTTATTTTTTAACATTAAAACATCATTTCATATTCATAAATTATTATCAATTAATAAATTTCCTGATAAAAAAACACTTTTATATCCATCAAGTTTATTAAAGAAATCATTATATGAGGAAAGAATTTCTGATTGATTATTATTATAAGAAACTTCATCAATTATATCTGATAAAATCTTAAATAAAAACATTAAAACTATAACACTTATAACTATTGATATAATTATTTCAATCAATGTAAATCAATTATTACTCTTATAATACACATTATTTCTTTATTAACTTTTTAATATTTACTTTAATAATTTGTGATTCTATTCAATCTTCATCTATATTTTTTTCTATCCATAATACTCTAGAAAATACACTTCAAACATAATTAACAGGATCTGTTATATTTTCTCAAAATCTATTAATATATTTATAATCAGAATTAGAAGACCCTGTAAATATATCGAAAGTTTTTAATGTATTATTTTTATTTAAATAAAATACCTCATGTTCAACTAATGATGTTGTATCAATATTTCTAATAATATTTTTCACATTATTTTTAAGTATAACTATATTATTTTCAGATTGATATTTTTCTATTAAAGCTCTTGAGTACATCATTAAATTTCAAATTCAAAGTAATACTATTGAAAGAATTGAGATTCAAACAATTATTGCAACAAAAGATTCCCCTTTATAATTATTCTTCATAATTTAAATTTTATCTTTTAATTCTTTAATTAATATATTTAAATTAGAAATCTTTATTTCATTTTGTTCTCATGAATCAAGTTTCTTTAGAATAATAATTCTTTTTTCCTTTTCTTTTTCTTCATAAATAATAATATATGGTATTTTTTTATTATTTGCATATTTTATTTGTTTTCACATCTTCACCGTATCATCTAAAAATATTTCTGTATTTATATTATCTTTTCGAAATTGTTTAAGTAAATTTAATTTTTCATTTAAAGTATTATTTCATAAATTTAATATAAGTAAATCTGTTATTGTTTTTTTAGAATTATTTTCAAGTTTATTTAATTCTTTAAGAATACTAATTAACCTTGTTAATCATATACTTCATCAAACTCATGGATAATTATTTTTTGAAAATCTTGCTGTCAAATTATCGTACCTTCATCATGAACTTATACTTCAATATTGCTCAGCTCATTTTATAAATGTTTCAAATACTATTCATGTATAATAATTAAGTCCTCTTGAAATTGAAGGATTTAATTTTAAAAATTTTTTTTCAACTCATAAACTTAATAAAACTGAATAAACTTGTTTTAATTCTTTTAATCATTCTTTTAAAACATCATTGTCAATTCATTCAAAATATTTTATTATTAAATCATAACTTTCATCATTTGATATTTTAATAAGTTCAAATATTTTATTTATTTGTTCATTATTTAATCATAAATCAACAAATAGTGATTTTATGTCATTTATTTTTTCTTTTTTATCTATTATAGATATTGTTTCAATAATTTTTTTAATTCAAATAAAATTTAAAAATCAAACAAGTAATTTTTTATTATTTATATTAATTA
>CAMZKR010000074.1 GCA_947311335.1 uncultured bacterium | reverse complement strand
ATATCTAAACTATATTTTTTTGTATTTATAAATCAATTTTTTACTAATTTTTCTTTTTCTTCTATATTATTTTTTAGTTTCAGAATATTTTTTGATATTTCTTCTATATTTCAAGACTGAAAAAATAAACAATTATTTCTTCATACAGTTTCATTTAATCACTTAACATTACTAACTATTACACTACATGAACAAGCTTGAGCCTCTAACTGAGTAAGTCACATAGGTTCAAAATGAGAGGGGATAATAAATATATCTAAAATATTATAAAAACTAATCATATCTGATTTATGTCATATATATACAATATTTTTATATCATTTTAATTTTTTTAATAACTTTTCTTTATCCTTTCAATTTCAAGCAATTATATATTTTATATCATATCATTTATCTAATAATATTTTTGCTGATAAAATAAATTCTTTCCATCATTTTCTTTTTACTAGTCTAGCTGCAAATCAAACAATAAAATCTTTTTTTCTTAAGCAGTATTTTCACCTTTCTTTTTTTATATCGAAATTTTTAATTTTTTTAAATTTATTTAAATCAACAAAATTATATAAAACCTTTATTTGTTTATCTTTATATCTTGTTTTTTCTTTTATACTTTTTAAAATAGCTTTAGATATAGCTATATATAAGTTAACTTTTTTTCTAAACAAATTTATTAAGATAGGATGAGTTTTAGGTCTATCAAAAATTTCTCAATGTTCATGAAAGATAAGTTTAATTTTTGGAAAAAATAATGTTTTTAATATCCATCAAAATATTTGGGATTTAGCAAGATGGCAATGAAGTATCTGAATATTATTTTTTTTTATATTTTTTTTTAATTTTAATAAAGGTCAAAAAAAAGAGTATTTAAATCATGAATTATATCAAAAAATATTTTTATGTTTTATAGATATATTTATGTCTCTTTTTCTAAGAGAATATAAAAAAATACTTTTATTATCTTTTTGTTTTTCAAAAATTCATTTTATTATAGTTTGAGCTCATCAAAGTCATAAACTATCTATAATATGTAAAATTTTTTTATTCATCTATTTATAAGTTTAGAAATATTTTTTATACCACAAGTTTAACATCATTAAAGTCCACAGTTTTTTTCAATTATTTATTCCTTTTGATTGTTCTTTTAAAAGGTTTAGTAGTTTATCTTTTTTAAATAATTTTAAACAAATTAAATCTTTATCAAGTATTATAGTATTTACATAACTTTTTAATTCATTTCTAAGCCAATAATTAATTGGTATAGAAAATCATTTCTTTTTTCTATATAATATTTTTTTTGAAAGATATTTTCCTAACATTTTCTTAAAAATAATTTTTCTATTTCTTCATTTTATTTTATATTCATAAGGTATTCTTGCTGTATATTCTACAAAATTATAGTTAAGTAATGGACTTCTACTTTCAAGTCAGTTAGCCATAGTTGCTATATCTATTTTTACCATTAAATCATCTGGTAGGTAAGTATTAAAATCTAAATATAATATTTTATCTAAATATTTAAGATTTTCTTTTCATTGCATAACTTTTGTAAATACATCAAAAGTATTTTCTTTTAATTTTTTCTTTATTTTCTTTTTAAAAAGTTCATCTCTTGAAAAAGTATCAAAATAGTTTGTATAGTTTAAGTGTCTTTTAATAAGAGAATCTCATAAAGTATAAAAATATAAAAAAAGTTTATATAAAAGTAATTTTTTTCAAGAAATTTTATATAAAAATTTAAATATGTAAGCTATAATTTTTTTAAAAGGTAAAAAATGTAATTTTTTTGATTTTAAGTGTATATTGTATTTATCATATCATCCAAAGTTTTCATCTCAACCATCTCAATTTAAGACTACTTTTACATATTTTGAAGTTTTTTCTGCTAGTATAAAAGTTGGAAGTCCAGAACTATCTGCATAAGGTTCTTCATATTGATATGCTAGTTTTTCTATATAATTTAGCATATCGCTTGATTTCACTAAAAATTCTTTGTGTTTTGTTTTATATTGATTAGAAACAGCTTTAGCATATTTACTTTCATCAAATTCTTTCTCATCAAATTTTATTGTAAATGTTTTAAGTTTTTTTTTATATTTAGATGCAAATGCAACAATAGCACTACTATCCACTCATCAACTTAAAAAAGCTCATACTTCTACATCAGAAATAAGTCTAAGTTTAATAGACTCCTCTAGTTTTTTCTCTATTTTTTCTTTTAATTTTTTTTCTGAAATATTTTTTAATTTTTCTTTATATGATAAATCAAAATATTTATAGATATTTAAAGATTTTTTCTTTATATCAAAGATAAAATTATGTGCATGTGGTAATTTAAATATATTTTTAAATCATGTTTTTGGTGATGGAACGTATTGGAGAGTTAAATAGTGATTAATAGCATCTAAATCAATTTGTCTTTTTATCTTATGTTCTAAAATAGCTTTTAATTCTGAAGAAAAAATAAAGTCATTTCAGTCAAAATAATATTTTAAAGGTTTTTTTCAAAATCTATCTCTTGATCAAAATAAAATATTTTTTCTTTTATCGTAAATAACAAAAGACCACATACCATTAAATTTTTCTATACATTTTTTTCACCATTCAAGATAACTAGCAAGAATTATTTCAGTATCTGTTTTTGTAGAGAAAATATATCATTTATTTTTCAATTCTTTTTTAATTTCCTTGAAATTATATATTTCTCCATTAAAAGTTATAGAAATATTTGATTTATTTATATTTTCTTTTTTCCATTTTTTATTTGATGCTCAAAAAGATTTATTATAAAACATTGGTTGATGCCCAGCATCTGATAAATCAATTATAGATAAACGAACTTGTCATAATCAAATAGTATTTATATTTTCTTTTTCAATACTAAATCATTCATCATCTGGTCAACGATGTTTAATTCTTTTATTCATTTTGTTCAATAAAGTAAAAGATTTATCTTTATTTAAGTTTATTAGTATAAATCAATTTATTCAACACATATATTAATTATTTTAAATATTTAATAAAAATTTTTCCAACTTTTTTCCATCACAAATCTTTTGATAATTCAATAGATTTTTTTTCAAATTCTATCCTTTTTTCTTTATTGTTTAACAATATTTCAATTTTTTCTTTTAAAGCATTTTTGTCTCAAATATTAACTATAAATCAATTTCATTTAACTAACTCTTTACTTCATCAAACATCTGTTACTACCACAGGTAATCAACTTGCAATAGCTTCAAGTAAAGTATTGCTCATTCATTCATTTTTTGAAGGAAGACAAAATATATTTGCTTGTTTATACAATTCTTTTAATTTTTCTTGGTTTATAAGTCAAAATAATTTTAAAAATATTTTATACTTTTTTGCTAAAACTTTTAGTTTTTCTTTTTCTGGTCAATCTCAAACAAGCCAAATCTCTATATTTTTATTTTTTTTAATTTTTGATATAGCATTTAATAATAAATAAAAATTTTTAATTTCAGATAATCTTCACACTCATAAAATAATAAATTTATCTTTTATTTTCTTAGATTTATCATATGAAAAAGAATTAGTATCCACTCAATTAGGAATAATCTTTATATCTTGTTTTTTATTAATTTTTAAAGCTCAGTTTTTTAATCTTTTTGAATTTGCTATAACTATTTTAGAATTTTTCCAAAAAATAGGGGCTAAATATTTAAAAATAAATTTATCCAAATTTTTCCATTTTTTTTGATGAAAAGGAACATCTGAACCTCTAAGTAAAACTATATATGGGATATTATAAAATTTTTTTATAAAATACCCAAGTCAAATAGCTGGATATGACCAACACATAAGAGAATCAAATTTTTGATTATTTATAAGTTTTTTAAAAAGCTTATATGTTTTAAATGCATTACTTAGTAGATTCTTTATTGATTGGCTATGTAAGTTTTCTCAATTTTTTCATATATCTAGATAATAAATTTTTATATTATTTGAAAATTGTTCTTCTTTGTATTTATTACTAGATGATGTGATTAAAGTGAAGTTAAAATTTTTGTATTTTGAAAACTCTTTAAAGAGATAGTAGTTAGCATTTGCTTGACCTCAACCTAAAGGTGGAAATTCATAATTTAAAACTAATATATTTTTTTTCATTAAATTTCTTCTTTTATAAGATACCTTTCTTTTTTTCAACTTATACTTGTATGTGTTCTTATAAGTAAATCAATTATTATTCAAAATATAAATAACATAAGTCAAATTTGTGTTAAAAATATTCACATAATAAAAAAACCATTATCAGAAATATCTATATGAATAAACAATCTTTTATATAATGAATATAAAATCATAATAAATCATAAAAAAAAGTTTAGAAGTCCAACAAAACCAAAAAGATGAAGAGGTCTTCATTCATATTTTCTAATAAACCAAATATAAATTAGGTCAATTAATCATTTAAATGATTTTTTCCAATTATATTTACTTTTTCCAATAATTCTGGGTCTATGATCAATTTTTATTTCTCATATTTTAAAACCATTTATTCTAGACATTGAAATAATAAATCTATGCATTTCCCCCCAAAGTTCCAAATTTTTTATCACTTTTTTTCTATAAATTCTAAGAGTACAACCACTATCTTTTACTCCATCTTTTATCAAAAATCATCTCAAAAGTCTTGCTATTTTTGTTATTACTAACATCCACATTGGATCTTTTCTTTTTTTTCTCCAACCAGCAACTAAATCTAAATTTTCTTTTTTTAATTTTTCATATAATTTTTTAAAATCTTTTGGATTATTTTGTCAATCTCAATCAAGTGTGAAAATAATTTCTCAATTAGCTTTTTTAAATCAAACATCCATTGCTATTGATTGTCAATAATTCCTATTTAAATTTATTCATATTATATTTGAATTATTTCTTTTACATTTTTTTATATCTTCCCAACTTTTATCATTACTTCCATCATTTACTAAAATAATTTCATAATCAAAGTTTCCAAAATCTTCTTTTAAATATTTTAATACCTCTTTAAATAATGAGATTATATTTCACTGTTCATTATAAAAGGGAATTATAATAGAAATTAGCTTTTTACTCATAATTTTTATAGTTATTTATATTTATAGATGACTTAGTTTATTTTCAGATTCAATCATATTTAAATCATTTATTTTCTATATCTTTTTTATTCCAGATATTTCTTCAATCAATTATTATATTAGAATTCATAAGATTTTTCATCTTTTCAAAATTTGGGATTCTAAACTCATCCCATTCAGTTAAACTTATAAGAGCATCAGAATTTTTTAATGTTTCATAATTATTATCTGTAAATATAACTCTTTTTTCATCTCAAAAAAAATCTTTCATATTACTCATTGCAATTGGATCAAAAACTTGAATTCTTAGAACTCAAAGTTCAAGTAATTTTTTAATCACATCTATGCTGGGGGCCTCTCTTATATCATCAGTTTTAGGTTTAAAAGCAAGTCCCCAAATACTTATAGTTTTTCAAGATAAATCAGGAAGAAATTTTAAAAGTTTATCAACAACTTTTGTTTTTTGATTTTTATTTACTTTTTCAGTTGAAGAAATTATTTGAAAATCATATCAAAAGTCTTTTCAAGTTTCAATTAATGCTTGAACATCCTTAGGAAAACAACTTCAACCATATCATATACCAGCATGAAGAAATTTTGATCATATTCTATCATCAAGTCAGATTCATTTACTTATATCACTTATGTTTGCTCAAACTATTTCAGCAAAGTTAGCAATTTCATTTATAAAACTTATTTTTGTAGCTAAAAAAGCGTTAGCTGCATATTTTATAATTTCAGCTGATTTTATCTCTGTAAATAAAAGAGGTCTATTTGGTCTTATAAAAGGTTTATATATTTCTTTCATTATTTTTTTTGCATTTTTTGATTCTACTCAACATACTATTCTATCAGGTCACATAAAATCTCTAATAGCCATTCATTCTTTTAAAAATTCTGGATTTGAAACTATATCAAAATTAATTTGTCAATGAGTATCTTTTAATTGAGATTTTGAATTAAGCTTAGAATATCATTTAAATCACCTATTTTCTAATTCCTTTTTTATTATATCTTTACACATTTTCCCTGTTCAAACAGGAACTGTCGATTTATTTATAAAGATTTTATACTCATTCATGTTTTTTCATACAGTTTTGGCAACAATTTTTACAAATTTTAAATCAGCTCTATGATTCTCATCAGGTGGTGTCCCAACAGCTGAAAAAATAGCTTTTCAGAATTTAATTCATTTTTTTGCATTTGTTGAGAACTTAAGTCTTCATTCTTTATAATTCCTTAAAACTAATTCTTCAAGACCAGGTTCATAAATAGGAATTATGCCTTTTTTTAAATTTTCAACTTTTTTTTCATCTATATCAATACATAAAATATCATGTCATACTTCTGCAAGACAAGTTCAAGTTACAAGTCCTACATATCATGTTCAAAATATAGTTATTTTCATATCATTTTTTAATTTTATAAGTGAATATACTAGTTTGAAACTCAAAAAATACAAGTTTTTTTATAATCTATATAATATCAACAAAAAATTATTTATAATAGTTTTTTTTTGTTAAATATAAATTATCTTCAATAAGTTTTCTATTTTTTGCAATTAAATCTCAAATAACTCAAAGACCAAAAAAGCCAAAAGCAAGTATTATAAATACTCAAGATAATAATAAAGATTGAATTTTTCATGTATTATTAGGGTTTAAATAAAAAAAATATAAAAATCTTCAGATTCAGATTGTTCAAATACTAAAAAATATAAATCAAAGACTAAAAAAGATTTTTAGTGGATTATACATAGCATAAACTCTTAAAATAATTTTTCCAGTTTTATATATATGATCAAAGATGTTTTTAAAAAGTCTAGATTTACGAGTAGGTGGATTTGTTTTTATTTTTATATGTTTAACTTTTAATCATTTATTTCATGCTTGTATAAGAGTATCTACGGCATAACTAAAACTAGAAGTTACATTTAATTTATATAGTGATTCTTTTGAATAAGCTCTAAATCAACTTACACTATCTGGAACTTTTGTTCAAGAAAAAAATCTAACAATAAAACTTCAAAAGAATTGAAAAAATTTTTTTAAAACTCAAAAATGTTTTATTTTAGATGTTTGTCTATCTCATAAAACTATTTCAGCTTTATTGTTTAAAATTAGTTTTACAAGGTCTTTTATATATTTTCATGGATATTGATTATCTCAATCTGTATTTACAAGAATATCTGCATTATTTTCAAGGGCATTATTTACTCAAGTTTTAAAAGCTTCTCAAAGTCAACGATTTCATTTATGTTTTAAAATATAAGTTACTCCAAAATCTTTGGCAATTTTTTTAGTATTATCATTTGATCCATCATCAATGATTTGGGTTTCAATTTTTGTTATTCATTCAATTTTTTTTGGAAGTTCTTTTAAAACTTCTAGTAATGTTTTTTCTTCATTATAACAAGGAATTTGAATTATTAATTTCATATAATAGTTTTTAAGAGTTTACTTAAAAACTATTATATATATTTATTAAAAAAAACAAAAAAACTTCCTTTTTAAAAAGGAAGTTTTTTT
>CAMZKR010000073.1 GCA_947311335.1 uncultured bacterium | reverse complement strand
TTTTTAAAAAATTTTGAAAGCTCATTTTTTTTAAATTGGCTATAATAATTAACTAATAACTAAAATATAGACACAAATCCTCTCTCTTATCGGATTTTTCAGTCTCCCTTCTAAACCTATTCATTAAACTCTAAAATTATTTGCTGTATTTTATGAACCAGCATACTTTCACTAGCTCATTGTAATAAGTATTTTCATTTTCTTTCTTTTTTTCATAATATTACTTTCTCAAACACATTTGTTTCTACTGCTTGTCTATTTCCTTCTATTTCTCAACTTTCTTTTGTTGTATCATACATTGATAGTGCATTTGTACTATCTTTTTTTATAAATAAATTATTTATTTTTACTAGTTTATTTATTAATTCTGGTGTTATTTGAGTAAATATTTCTTCTTCTCATATTTTAATTTCTTCTAAATATCTTTTTTCTTCTCATATCACTTCTTTAAATCTTTTTGTATTTGTTAATCTTCTCATTGTTTCTTCTATATTTCAATTTAAGTATTTTTCTATATTATCATATACTTCTTTATTTTTTTGTTTTATATTTTCTAATACTGGTTTTATTCTCAATCTATAATTTTGCCATAAAATATATTCTTGTCTTGGTGTTAAATTATGTAATTTTCAATTTAAAAAATTTATAAAATCTTGTTTATTTTCTATATTTTGTTCAAATATTTCTTTTAAGTTATTTATTGTTATATTACTTTTTTCAAATATTGTTAATATTGGTCCTGCACTATTATATAATTTTAATAATCATCATAATCATTTTAATTCTTCTTCATTTATTGTTTCATTCTTTTTAAAATTAGTATTATGTTCTTTTATTGCTTGTATTACTTCTATTTGTAATTTTATAAATCCATACATTAAATCTAAGATTCTTTCATCTTCTATTTCTTCTTTTAATAATTTTTCTTTTTTTATATAATTTTTAAAATCTTTTATATATCTTATATAATTTTTAAAATCTTTTAAATTAAAGTTTTTTAAATATTTATCTACTGCTTGTTTTGCCATATTTAAATTAAACATACTTATAAGCATTCTTTCTAGTGGTTCTTTTTTTATTATATTTAAACTTCTATATTCTGTAGCTTTTGTTTTTTCTTCTCAGAATACAGCTTCTACATCATCTCATCTATCTCTTATAACATTAAAATTAGTTATTATATCTATTTTTACATCTGTGGAATTTCCTTCCCTTTTTTTTCTATTATTTCTTATCTGTTCTGCATAATAGTAATTAAAATCATGGGTCATCACATCTCAAGAGTTCCAAGCTCACCATCAACTTATCACCATAATATTTTGTATAAAATCTGCATCTTTATTATACTTTACTCAATATTCTCATCACATACTTACATGTAATCATCTTGATCATTTTTCATAATCTGGTTTTTTAAAGTTTAGATCTAAAAAATCTAATTCTTCAAGTAATTGTAATTCTAAAAGTAATAAATATGGATTATCTGTTGGTTTTGTAGCTATTTCATGTACTGCATCGTCACCTTGTGCTATATTTGCATAACTTGATAATACTGTTATATCTTGTTTATAATCTCATCATGTACTTTCTTTATATCATTTTGCTGTACTTCTTCATACTTCTATTTCTACTCATATTGATGTTTTTAATGGAACATTATCATATTTTTTTATAATTTCTTCATATCTTTTTAATTCTTCTTTTACTTGTTTTATTAGATTTCATAATCAAGTATAATCTACTTGCCGTTTTTCATCTTTTCATTTAAATATCTGGAAACTATCTCTTATATTTTTTGCTATTAAAAGAGTTAAAAGTGTTCTTCATTTATCTGAGATATTATATTTTTCTACAAAATCTTTAAAATCTTTTCAACTTCAAGATTCTATCTCATCAAATAGTTTATAATTTTCTTTTCTTAATACTAAATTAAATAGTTCTGCTAGTTGTAATATACTATTTCTTGATTTTTCTAGACTTATATTTTGAAATATATATTCATAATATTCTTCTAGTTTATCTTTATTTTTTACTCATTCTATAATTCACAATCATATTATTGTTCACATTTTCTTAAATGTTGCAAAATTTCCTGGTTTCAAATACTCTTTCCTTGTTTTATCTTCTTCAAACCAAGTTTTTGTCCATGGTTTAGTTCATTCAAATTCTACTCATTCATCTTGTTTAAAATTAAAAATAGCTTTATTTGCATTTACTATATAATCTGTAAAATTATCATATGTTATTGGGGAATTTGTAGATTCATTTTCTAGTTCTTTTCATTGTTCTACTGACTCTAAAAAGTATGAAAGATATAATTCATTTGACTCTTTCATTAATCATTTTTTTAAGATTTTATCTCATCTTTTTAGTATTTTTTCAAAGTTTTCTGTTAAAAAATCTCTATCTATTCATTCCCAAGATATGAAGTTTTTTATTTTATTTAATTCATATATATTAAGTACTATAGTTTTTAAATAATTAAATACTTTTCAATTAAGATTTAATTTTTCAATTATTT
>CAMZKR010000072.1 GCA_947311335.1 uncultured bacterium | reverse complement strand
TATTTATTTTTGTCATAAAAAAACATATTAATAAATATTATTGACTATATTATATTTATAAAAGAAAAAAAACATCTTTTAAAAGATGTTTTTTTATTGACATTAATCTAAAATTACTTGATTCATATAAAAGATTTTTTATTAACTCCTAAACTTGATAAAACAAATATTAGTGCTTTACTAATAAACATAACTGAAAATAAACTTACAATTATTCAAATTGCTAACATTAATCAAAATCATTTAATCATATTTACTCAAAATATAAAAAGAATTAATGCTATAATTAATCACGTAACATTAGAATCCCAAATTGCCGTCCAAGATTTTTTAAAACCAATTGTAACTGCTCTATTTATATCTTTTCATTCTTTAATTTCATCTTTTACTCTTTCAAATATCAATATATTAGCATCTATAGCCATTCCAATAGATAAAATTAGACCTGCAATAGAAGCTAAGGTTAAAACAATTCCAAATATATTTATAATAAATAAAACAAGTGCCACATACATAAGTAAAGCTATTCATGCAATAAATCATGATAATCTATAAGTAAAAATTAGAAAAAGTAATATAAAAAAGAATCAAGATATTCAAGCTTCTAAAAGTTTTCATAAAGAATTGGAACCTAATCTTGAGTCAATAGTTCTTTCAGATGTTAAATAAATAGGTGCTGGGACTACTCAAGTATTTATATCATTAGATAATTTTCTTGCTTCTATAGGTGTATAATTTCATGTTATAACTGCTTTTCAAGATAATATAGCTTCATTTACATTTGGTGCTGTAAGCATTTCTCATCAAACAAATATAGCAATTTGTTTTCAAATTAACCTTTTTGTTAATTCTCAAAAAATTTCAGCTCAATCATCATTAAAAGTAAGCTCTATCATTGGCTGAAAGGCCTGATTATATTGAACTGAAGATTTTACAAAATATTTATCATTTAAAACTCTTCATTTACTATCCATTGCTGGCTCCCAATCTGATGGTTCTTTATTTATAAAAATATAACTATATTCTTTATCCTTTGTATATGATAATACAAGATAACCTTTATCTTTTGTAATTTTATTTTCTACTTCAAAAACATTATCTATAATTTTTTCTTTTGTAATTTTATCTATACTTCAAGTTGAAAAATCAAAAATTGTTTTTATATCTTCTATTTCTCAAATACTAGTTCATTCATAATTATTATTATATTTTTCTGATGTTACAGAAAAAGAATAATCACTAGATTTAAATTCATTTAAAAGATTTCCTGCTATAAGAGTTCTTTGTTTATAATCTTCTTCTGTCTTTTTTAATCTTTTTTCTTTAAATTCTATTTTTACAACTTTTCAAATTGCTTTTTTTGCTCTTTCTATATTTTTTGTATTTTCTAAAGAACTATTTCATTTTAAAGGAATTTGAACTATTATATGTTGTTCTCATGCATAATTAGAACTAGTGATAATCGAATCATTTATGTTTAAAGATTCTATTCTCTTATCAATTATTGATTTAAGTCATTCAATAATTGCTTTTTCTCTACTTTTATTATATCATTCCTCCTTTCTAACTTCTAATAAATCAACTTTATAATCAAGTTCAATTCATCATTGAAGATCAAGTCATAATCTATATTCTTTTCAAGAAAATGGAATGTCTATATTATATGAATCCCAAGGAAATATATATAAAAAAAGTAATAATCAAAACGTTATTATAACAAATAACTTTATAACTAAATTTTTCATTTATTTAAATATTAATTTTGATAAAATTCAGATAAGAATATATACTTTTTTTCTTAAAAGTAAAATTATTTTATTGTTTTTATAATCACTAAATAATATATAATATCATTCTAGATTTCATTTAGAATCTTTCTAGGAAATGTTTTATACAAATTAAAATTATAAGTCAAATTCAAAATAATACTATTTATTTGAATATTGTAATTAAATTATTTATTTTTTATTAGCCAACTGTCAACAAGCTGCATTTATATCATCTCACATTGTAACTCTAATAGTAGAAATTACTCAGTAAGATAATAATATTTTTTGAAATTTTTCTATTATAAATCTAGGTGTTGTTGTTAATTTTTTAAACTTGATTCATTCTCCTGAATTATATGGGATAAAATTAACATGAGCTAATTTACCTTTTAATAATTTTCATAATTCATGAGCAAGTTTTATATCATCATTCACTCAATTAATCATTATATATTCATAAAAAATTCTTTTGTTAGTTTCTTTTACATATAAATCTAAAGATTTTATTAAATTTTTTAATGGATAGATTTTTGCTACAGGCATTATATTCCTCCTAATTATGTCATTCGGAGCATGAAGACTTATTGCTAAAGATGTTTGAGGAAAATCTTTTGTAAATTTTTCTATTCAAGAAATAATTCAACAAGTAGAAACTGTTATTCTTCTATTTGCTAAATTTAATTTTTTTTGTTCAGTAATAAATAAAATTGATTTTTTTACATTTTCATAATTTAAAAATGGTTCTCACATTCACATATATACAACATTTCTTAATTTATTTCCTGTTTTTTCAAGTAAACAAGTAGCATAGTATATCTGTTCTAATATTTCATAAAATTTTAAATTTCTTTTTAATCACAATTTTCAAGTTGCGCAAAAAGAACATCACATAGAGCATCCTACTTGACAAGAAACACAAAGAGTAATTCTTCAAGTTAAATGTCTCATAATAACTGTTTCTATTAATTCTCATTTGGTTGTTTCAAATAGTAGTTTTGTTGTTTGTTTATTATTTGAAGTCTTTTTTGTTTTTAATTTAATTGAATAATAAAAAAAAATTTTTCTTTAAAAAATACCTTAAATCTTTAGGTATAGTTTCAATTTTATCAAAATTTGATATGAAATTTTTATATATTGCATTTTCTATTTGATAATATCTAAAGTTTTTTATATTATTTTCTTTAAATAAATTTTTTACCTTATCTTCATCATGAAATGAGTACATTTAAAAAATTAATAATAAAATTTATTGTTTTGTAAAAATCAAATAGCTTTTCAAACATTCCTTAAGACTATTTATTAATATATTATACAAATTCAAAACTTTGTAAAACAAAAAGTTTTGAATTTTTTTAAAAAAATATATATTATAGTTAACTACAATATATAAAATATATAATATGAAAAAATCTATTTTCTGAACATCAATAGTAGAATCTCTTGTAGTTATGATGATTGTCTCTGTATGAATAGTATGAGCTTACAAAGTTTATTTTTCTTCTTCAAAATTAGCACAAACAACAGAACTTAGAATATCTGCTATACAAATGGCTAAGGAATGAATAGAATGATTTTCTAATATTAGAAATACTAATTGGATTATGTTTGCCGCGGATTATAAAAATTGTTGGAATACTCTTAATTATAATAATAATTGTATAGCAAATAATTGAACTGGGACAGATATCGCAAATAATTGACATTATATAATATATAAAGATACCAATAATAAACGGATATTATGAACTTGAACTATTATAAATAGTGATTTTACTAATTCAAATTATAGAAATGAATATAAAATTTATAAAACTGCTAGTTGATTTTATACTCAAAGTTGATGACTTTGAACTCCTATAATTCCTATTTTTACTAGGGAAATAATAGTTAATTATATAAACACTTCTGGAGCAACAATAAATTCAAATGATGAAAAAATGGAAATAATTAGTTTAGTTCAATGGGATGATTCATCTTCAAAAATAGCACATAAAGTTAAATTAAAAACAATCCTAACTAACTGGAAAAATAAAAATTAATTTTTATTTAAGCAGCTTTTTTTTCTTCATAATCATCTGCTATTTTATTATCAGATGAAATTAAATCTACTTTATTTTCTGTTTCTTGTATTATATCATTTACCGCTATTCAAGTACAATCTATTCATTCAAGCATATTTTTTACATATTTATCAAGTAAATTATTAGCATCTACATCTGTTTCATCAAGCATTCTTTCTGAAGATATTTTATATGATGCTATTTCTTTTGTTTTTATTCACCATCTATTAAATCTAGAACCAAAAGGAGAAGTTGGTTTATTTAAAGAAAAGAATATAACATTTCTTGTTCAATGAGCTTCAAGGAATCATCATAAAAGTCATCTAAGCATGTTTTTTAATATTTTTGCTTTAGCTTTTTTATCAGCTTCTAGATTTCATTCAACATAAACAATATCTCATCTTATAATAGCATCCATTTGAGTATATATTTCTTTCCACATCATTGGTCAAATCTTTTTATTTCTAAAACCTCATCATTGATCTTGATAAAGTACTTCTTTAGTTGCCTTATATACATCTATTCAAGAAGTTCATAACCCTGGCACAGCTGTCATCATAGCTCCTTCATCTGTATAAGTTCATAATTGGTCAACCATTTCTCAAAATAAACTTAAATATTCACCATATATTTGCTTTCACGGTTCATCTTTTTTTAATTGTAATATCTTATTTGTTTTTGCTGTTTTATGTTCTCATGTATTTAACTGATTTAAAGCTCATGTTAAATATTCCCAATATTTATCATAAAATTCTACTGTTTTCTTTATTTTTACTTTTTCATTCCACTGAGCCAATGAGCTAAAATCTTCTTTTCAATTATGATTTTTATCTCATATATGACTAAAAATTTCTTTTGCCATTTTTGACATTCAAGCACAATCTGGTTGTAATTCTTCTAAATCTTTAGATAACTCTAATATCGTGTTATTTAATGTATCTATATGTGCTGTATATGAAAGAAGACCAGAAATTGGTAACATCTTTCATGTTCACAAAATCCTATTTTTAAGCTTATCTAAAACTTCTTGATCCATTTCATATGCAATTCAAGAAAAAGACATAATAATAGGTAAAGCATTTATTATTGTATAATCTCATCATTTTCAAAATATAGATTCAAGTGCTCAAATTGCATTTGGATAAGTTCATGATTCCAATTCTCACATAGCATAACGAAGTCTAGCTCAAATATTTCTATGACTACCAGCATCTTCTTTTCCTTTTGCCCATTCTTCTTCTTTTGCTTTATTTCTTACTGCTTTATATTCTTTATGTAATCTTGTTCTTCTTTTTATATTTTTTCAACTTATTTCATTTGTATATCAATCCTTTCAACATTGTTTTTTAATAAGCATAAAAACTAAATGGTCTTCTATAAAATTTACTCAAAAATCTTCGTGTTCTTTTTGTTGTTGTTTATATAAAACATCATCAACAACTCAGCCAAATGCTTTATACCAAAGCATACCACCTTTATATTTATATAAAGGTCATTTTGCAAAAAGTGTTCCATATTTTTCCATCATAAAAAGAGCGGCAGCTTCTAATTTTTGTTGTGGAGTGTTTTTATTTAATAACCGGTCTTCTATCATACCTGTAGCAACATAACTATCTACATCTCTTAATTTTTGTACATAATCATCCATCCTTTTTTTTCAAGCTGTTTCAACTCTTGTTTTTAAATCTTTTTTAAGTTCATCAGGTAAAAATTTTCAAAGAGTGCTTGATGCAAACATAGCTGCATGTTCTTCATTTCATTCTTTTAAATAATTTTCTATTGATTCAATCCAAAGTTTTCATCAAGATATTAATTCCCATACACTAAAATGTTGATCAAAAAGTTTTGACCAAAAAGATCCATGTTGTTTTGGTGATTTTATATTGTCATTTTTTATATCTTTTTCTTCATCTATTGATCTTGGAATTAATCACTTTTTTTTAATAAAATATTCTAAAGCTCAAACTGAGATCATAAAAGAGTTTTTATCCATAGAGTATATTTTCTTTTTTCATTTACTTTTTCATGTCTTTTCATCTTTTTTATTTTTTTCTTTATAAAATCAAGGAGTTATTCTTACATTTCATCATAATATATCATCTATCCTTATAACTTCTTCACCTTCTTTTGAAACTAGATAATCATAGCTTATATTATGTTCTGTTTTTTCCTTTTGAATTTTATTTCATTTTAATTTAAAATTTTTCCATCAATCTAATTTTCAAGAAACAGAATCAAATAACTCTCAAAAATTTGTTGCTATTGATTTTCTTTTACATTCTTTTTCTTTAAATAATTTAAAAAAAGTTTGAAAAGAAATAGGTGTTTCTGCTTTTCAATTTATTGCTGATCATACTATAATTTCATTAGTTATAGGATTTATATGATGTATAGAAAAAACTTCTCAATCTTTTGTATTAAATACTACATTATCCTTTATTCAAAAATCTTTTCAATCAGGGTCCACTTCTTCATTTATTGTTTTTTCTAGATATCTAAGATTATATTCATCTAGTTCATCAAATTCTTTTAATAATACTCAATACTTTGAATCTTCTTTTAATTTATCCTCTTTTACTCACTTACTTAATAATTCTTTTTTTCTTTCTAACAATTCTTTTTTTAATCTAGTTTTTTCATTTTTATTATAATCACTATCTTTTAATTCAAGCTCATTTACATTTTCTTTTAATTGCCCAGAATCTATTTTTTTTCTTAATTCATCTTTTGTTATAATTTCAAATTGCTTTACTTTTATTCAAGTTTTTATATTTCATTTTTCTACAAAATCTAATATTGTTTTATAGTTCCTTGAAAATAAATCTGAACTTGAATTATAAACATCTTGTCCTTTGTTTATAAGATCTACTTTAGCTGTTTTATCTCAAGCATTTTTTATATCCCAATAAAAAGTAGTTTCTATATTATTTTTTCATCATTCTCATTCTACTACTTCATAAGTATCTATAATAATAACATTTCCATCTTGGAATTTTTCAGGATTAACAACTACTTGATGTTTACTTAATTGTTTTTGAAATCATTTTAAATCTTTTCAAGTTTTTTCGACATCTTTTTTCTCTTGTAAAATTTCTTTTTCTTTTACTCCCTTTTCTACATCTTGAAATATATTTTGCCCAATTTTATATCATAAATTAGAATCTTTTATAATAATATCAAAATAAGAATCATTTGAAAGTATTTTTTCAATAGATACTTTTATATCTTCATTATTAAGTTTATTAGCAATAAAAATTATATCTTGATTTGAAATATTTTTATTATCAAAAAAATTATATTTTACATAATTATATTTATATTGTTCTAATTGAGTTTGAGTAATTATTCAAAGTTCTTTAGCTTTTCTTAAGTCTATATTTGGTAAAAAAGTTTTTACTATATCTTTTTTTTCTTCCATAGTAAAAAACCCTATTTCAAACAATGTTACAATATCTATAGCATCTAATTTCTTTTCTAATGAAAATCTATTTGCTAAATCTACTAAATCATCATATTCTTCTCATTCTATTTTTTTTAACTTTGATTCAATTCTTTTTGAAAAATCTAAATTTTTTAAAGATTTTAAAAAATCTCTTGTTTTTGGTATTTTATTTTTTCAATAAATATCTTCAATAAAAGTCTTTCTTAATTTTTGAGAATCTCCCAATTTTTTTAAATCATCTTCTTCCAATTTATCAATTCTTTTTTTTAAAAAAGAATCATAATTTTTCTGAGTTAAATCATAATCTTTTAAAAAAATTTCTTTTAATCTTTCTTTTTTATTAACTATTTCAATAAAAGTAGTTCTTGTTTCTCTTTGTAGTTTATTTATATTTATTTTATCATAGTCTAATTCATCAAATTCACTATATTCATTTCCATAATTCTGCAGTTCTTTTTTCATTGCAGAAGTAATAATATTAGCTGACATTATATCATTTACAAAGTTCACTTTGTTTTTTCTATTTTTTATTCATTTTACTTTACTTCATATAAATCCCTTTATCAATTTAGATTCTAAACTTTCTTTCTCTTTTATACTATTTTTTTTTTCTTTTTGTTCAACTTCATTGTTGTTAGAATTTAACTCAGACATAAAAAATGTTTTATAATATAATTTATTTAGATTATACTATAATTAAAAATAAATGCAAAATTTGAAACCAAACTTTTATTTTTAAAGAAAAACAATAATATAATTTTTGTTATTCTAAACAAGTTTAGAATTTCTTATTAAATAAAAACCTTTAAATATCTAAAAAATACAATTTTAAAGGTAATAAAATACAAAAAACATTTATTTTAATTAAAATAGGTTATATGATAATAATTTGAATAATCATTGCTATAATATTATTTTCTATAATTGTATTAATTCATGAATTTGGTCATTTTAAAGCTGCAAGATATTTTTGAGTTAAAGTTGAAGAATTTTGACTTGGTATTCCTCCTAGAGCTAAAAAACTTTGAAAAGATAAAGCTTGAACTTTATACAGTCTAAACTGGCTTCCTTTATGAGGTTTTGTTAAATTAGCTTGAGAAAATCAAATAATTTTAAAATTATATAATGATAAATGAAAAATATATAAATATAAAAAATTAAAAAAAGACATTAAAAATAATGTAAATATATTTAATAAAAATAAAAAGAAATTAAGAAAAGAAGAAATAAATGAATTGAAAAAACTTATAAAGAAAAAAGATGCTAGTTATAATTTAAATAAAAAACCTGCTTTACAACAATCAATAATTATACTTGCCTGAGTTTTTATGAATTTTTTATTTGCTTCAATAATATTTTCTATTTTATTTTTTATTTGAGTGAAACCTATTTGAATAAATACAAAAATTCAAACAAATCTAGATTTAAAAATAATTCCAAATTTTGAACAATCTTTAAAATCATGATTATTAGTTAAAAAAGAATGATTACTTATCACCCCCCTAAAGGACAGTATAGCAGAAAAAGCATGATTAAAAAAATGAATGTTTTTGGTAAAAATAAATAATAAGAAATTGTTTTTTCCAGAAGATATGATTAAAATAGTACAAAATAATTCTTGAAAAAAAATTAACTTAAAGTGATATAAAAATAATCCGAATTATAAAAAATGATGTGGATGTACAGAAAAAGAAGTTTTTGAGATTAATTTAAAAGTTTGAAGTAATTGAAAAATATGAACTTATATTTGAGAAAATATTGAACTAAATAAAAATTTTAAATATAAATATGGTTTAGTTGATTCTATAAAATATTGATTTTATGAAACTTATAATCAATCTCTACTTACATTAAAAGCTTTATATACATTATGAAAAAAAGTATTTAATCCAAAAATTCCAAAAGAAAGACAAGAAGCTATCGCACAAGTAAGTTGACCTATTTGACTTGTGAATTTTATAACAAATTCTATTCCTGCATGAATTGTTTTTATAATAATATTAACTGCTATAATAAGTATAAATCTATGAGTTTTTAATCTTCTCCCAATTCCAGCCCTTGATTGATGAAGATTTATTTTTATTTTAATAAATTCTATTATAAAAAATGTATCTTGAAAAGAATGAATAAATCAAAGTATAGAATGATTTATTCATGCATTATTTTTTATATTTTTAATTGCATTAAGTTTAATTATAGCATATAATGATATAGTAAAAATAATAATAGATTAAAAATAAATATGAAAAATTCAGAAACAATAAAAATAGTAAAAAAATATGTAAACTCCATACTTTTACCACTAGATAAATATTATTATCATCATTATGAACATGCTCTTGAAGTTATGGAAAGGGTTATATATTTATGAAAAAAAGAATTATTAGATAATGTGGAAATAGAAATACTTGCTATTGCTGCATTATTTCATGATACATGATTTATAGTTTGATATGAAAATAATGAAAAATTTTGAGCAAGAATTGCTAAAGATTTTTTAGAATCAATTTTATATCCTGAAGACAGAATAAAAAAGGTAAAAAATCTTATATTAAAAACATCTATCAAATTAAAACCGAAAACTATATTAGATAAAATAATAAAAGATGCTGATTTAGATAACTTATGAAGAAATGATTTTTTTAAAAAATGAGAAATATTAAAACATGAAATTGAGACTATTAAAAAAATAAAAATTAAAGATCCAGATTGGATACATGCATCAATTGAATTACTACACAATCATAAATATTTCACAAAAACTCAACAAAAAGAAAGAAATAAAAAAAAGATAGAAAATTTAAAAAATTTAAAAAAGAAATCTTAAATTACAATGTTTGAATTTAATTTAGAAAATATTGATAATAAAGCTAGAGCATGAGAGTTTTTTACTGAACATGGTTCTTTTAGAACTCCTATTTTTATGCCTGTATGAACAAAAGCAACTGTAAAATGAATTTCTAAAGAAGATTTAAATGAAATATGAGCTGAAATAATTTTAAATAATACTTATCATCTTTATTTAAGACCTTGAGATGAAATTATAAAAAGTTTTTGATGAGTTCATAAATTTCAGAACTATCATAAACCCATATTAACAGATAGTTGATGATTTCAAGTATTCTCTTTAGGTAATTTAAAGAGAACAGTCTCAACCGAGACTGATATAGATGAAAAATCATTAGTAAAAATAACTGAAAATTGAGTATATTTTAGAAGTTATATAGATTGAAGTAAACATTTTTTTACTCCTGAGAAAGTTATGGATATACAAAATAATCTTTGAGCTGACATAATAATGGCTTTTGATGAATGTGCTCCTTGAAATAGTAGTAAAGAATATGCAAGAAAAGCAATGAATAGAACTCATAACTGGGCAATAAGAAGTTTGAAACAAGTAGAAAAAAATAATAAAAAAAGGAAAGAAAAATGAGAATATATACAAGCTTTATTCCCTATCGTGCAATGAGTTATATATGATAACTTAAGAATAGAAAGTGCAAAATTTATTTGAAAATTAAATTGTTATTGATTTGCTATTTGATGATTATCCGTTTGAGAATCTAAAAATGATATGTATAGAATTTTAGAAATAATGAATAAAAATTTACCAAAAAATAAACCAAGATATTTAATGTGAGTAGGAACTCCTGAAGATTTATTAGAAGCAATAGATAGATGAATAGATATGTTTGATTGTGTTTTACCTACTAGAATATGAAGACACTGAACTGCCTTCTCAAATAATTGAAATATAAAATTAAAAAATAATAAATATAAGTTGGATAATTCTCCTTTAGATAAAAAATGTAATTGTAAAATTTGTCAAAATTATAGCAAAGGATATTTAAGACATCTAATAATAGAAAAAGAAATGCTATGAATGCAATTTATTAGTTATCATAATTTATATTTTTTAATAAATTTAGCAAAAAAAGCAAGACAAGCCATTTTAATGAATAATTTTAAAAATTTTAAAAAAGATTTTTTTTATAACTATTTTTAAAAAAATATATTTATATAAATTTATCTAAATAATTAAATTTATTTAATTTTAAATAATGCTTTATATCAATGTTGATAAAACTTTTGAAGAATAATATAGATATCTTTTTG
>CAMZKR010000071.1 GCA_947311335.1 uncultured bacterium | reverse complement strand
GTATAAGTTCATATACATGTTGCAGTAAAAATGTTCCAAAAATAGTATGAATCCATACATTTTTTTGAATTTTTATAATAAATATGATATTATTATAAATAATTATTTGTAATAAAAAAATAAGTGAAAAAGTTTGTAATTATAATTTTATTTTTTGTGTTTTTATTATCTTGTTCAGATAAAGAAAATATAGATAGTATTAATGTAGAACTTAATTCTGCAAAAACAAATACTTGAACAATAAAGAAAACTAATATAGTTAAGGAGAAAAGATTAAAAACAATTAAATTAAAAGATATTATTAATTCAAATACTATAAAAAAATGATGAAAAATAATTGATTCAGATTATTTTGATATTAAATCTAGTGTTTTATGAGAAGTAAAAGAATTATTAGTAAAAGAATGAGATAAAGTAAAAAAATGACAAATTTTAATTAGATTATCAGATAACAATTCTTTATATACAAATAAATTAGAAAATAAAGGAGATAATTTGTCTAAATTAGAGGAAAAACTAGAATCTAAAACAATGGAATCAGATAGACAAATTAATTATTTAGAAGAAGAATTAGAAAGAAGAAAGGAAGAATATTTAGAAAAAACAAGGGAAGCACAAATTACTTTATTAAAAGCAGAAGTAGAATATGAAAAATCAAAAAATAAAATATGAATCTCGGAATCAAATCCAAAAGTTTTAGAATTTGATAAAAAAATAGATAAACTTGAATTTGAATATATGAATATTGTAAATTCAAATAAAGAAGAATCATGAAATTATATTAATAATATAAATGAAAATTTTATTAAAACAAAAGAAGAATTAAAAAAACTCATAGACTTATCTAATTTATTATTTTCTAAGGATAATAAGTTTTGATACCTTATATGAGCAAAAGATAAAATTCATAAATCAAAAACAGTAGAGATGTTATCTAATTTAGTAATAGAAAAAGATAAGCTTATTAAAAATAATTTCTCGAATTTAAATGAATGAAATGTTATAAAAATAGCAGAAGATATTACTTGAGTTTATTCTATTATATTTGATTATATTAAAGAACTTGAAATAGTATTAAATGATTCTATAACATCTGTAGGTTTACTTGAACAGACAGAAATAAATAAATATAAATGAGTATTAGTCTTAATAAAAAAATCTATCAATTTAATTAAAACAGATTATTTTTCTTTAATAAATAATACAAGGCATTTTTTATTATCTTATAAAAATGTAGAAAAAACACATTATGATAAATTTGATTTATTGAAAAAAGAAAGAGAAAATTTTTTAAAACATTCTATACTTGAGAAGAAGAAATAGTTAATTCTTATAATAAAAAAGTAGAAAAAATTAAAAAAGAATTAGATTCTTATGAAAAAGAAATAAAAAATATAGAATCTCAAATTAATAATATAGAATTAAAAGATTCTGTAGTTATTAAGGAGTTATGAAAAAACTTTAAAAAGGCAGAAAATAATTATATAGAAATTACAAAAGAAATTTCAAAGTTTAATATAGTTTCTCCTATAGATTGAATAGTGTCTTCTATAGAAATTAATAAATGAGATAAAGTATGAGTAAATGATTATTTGTTAAAAATATCATCTAAAGAGAAAACTGAAATAAAAGTTAACCTAAATATAAAAGAAGTAAAAAAAATAAAAGTATGAACAAAAGTAAAAATTAAACACTATGATAAGAAATATAATGGAATTGTTTATTCCAGATCAAATAAAATAGATTTAAATGGAAATTATTATGTTATAATTGTTTTAGATAAAGTAGTTAAATTTTCTTGATCTTTTGTAAAAGTCGAATTTATAATTGATACTAATAAGACACTTTTCCCATTAGAATATATTAAAATAACATGAAAAAAGACATGAATAATAGGTATTTTAGATACTAAAAGCAACAAAGAGAAGATGTTAAAAGTTTTGATATGAAAGGCTTCAGGTAGTTTTATAGAAATAAATTGAATTTTAAATAAAAATTGAAATATATCTAGTTTATCTAATAATGTAGAAATAGTTATTAAATAAGTTTATAATCTTAATAAATCTTCATGTACACTATTAGCTGCTAAACATCCCTCAGCAGCACTCATAATAGTTTGTTTAGATTTATTTGAATTGTTTGTTACATCTCAAGCTGCATAAATTCAATTAATACTTGTTTCTTGTCTTTTATTTACCATTAAAGTTCAATCAGTATCTTTCTTAGGCTTAAATTTATCGATTAATTTAGTATTAGGAACAGAACCTATTGCTATAAATATTCCATCTGCTATTATAAAATCTCATGATTTTAATTTTATTTTTTCTACAAATATTCATCAATTAATTTCCTTTATTTCTTCATTTAAAACAAGTTTTATGTTATTTTTTTGTTTAACTTGTTCTATCCAAATATTTTCAGCTCTAAAAGTATTTCTTCTATGAACTATATAAACCTTTTTACATATATCAGCTAGATATAAAGCCTCAGTTAAAGCTGTATTTCATCATCAAGCAATTACGACATCTCTATCTTTAAAAAACATTCAATCACAAGTAGCACAGTATGATACTCATTTTCCTAAAAACTTATTTTCTCAAGGGACTCATATTTTTCTATAATTATTTCCTGTTGCTAAAATAATTGTTTTTGAAAGAATTTCTTTATTGTCAGTTTTTATAGTAAATTTTCAATTTTTATTTTTTTCTATACTTTGAACCATTTCATGAATTATTTCAGAACCATTAATTTCTGCGTGTTTTTTAAAGTTATCCATTATTTTTTTCCCAGGAGCAGAGATAGTTCCTGGATAATTTTCTACTTTATGAGAAGTGGCTAGAGCTCCTCCTGGCTGAGCTCATAATATTATATTTTTAAGTTTATACCTTGAAGCGTACATTCAAGCAGGATATCAAGCTGATCCAGCTCAGATTATGATTGTATCATACATAATAATTTTTATTTATTTTATATATGAATAGATAGTAACTTTTAAAATATATTTGTAAAGACTAAAAGAATCATTAACTATTATTACCTGATTATAATTTTGAGCTAAATCTTAATGGTTTAAAAAGACTTTTTAATAGTATGAAGGAAAAAAATAATAAAAGTTAACTTTTCTTTACAAAAAAAAGAAGTTTGTTAAACTACTTAGTAATTATTATTAAGTAGTTTTTTTGTGATAGAATCAACAAGTAAAAAAGATAATAGATTAGTATCAACTACAGAAACAAAAGTAGATAAGTGATTATTTCAAAATAATTTAAGACCCAAAGATTTAAAAAATTATATATGACAAAATAATATAAAAAAACATTTAAAAGTTTCAATTTCTTCATCAAAGATAAGAAAAGAGGCACTTGATCATATTATATTTTATTGACCACCAGGGCTTTGAAAAACAACATTATCAAATATTATTTCAAGTGAGATGGGAACTAATATGAAATCTACATCAGGTCCAGCAATTGATAAACAATCTGATTTAGTTAGTGTATTATCAAATCTTGAGAATTGAGATATTCTTTTTATAGATGAAATTCATAGACTTAGACCACAGGTAGAAGAGATTTTATATACTGCTATGGAAGATTTTCAAATAGATATAATGGTTTGATCTTGAACATGAGCACAAAGTGTAAAATTACCATTGGAACCATTTACATTGATAGGAGCAACAACTAGATTATCTGCTTTATCTTCACCTCTTAGAGATAGATTTTGAAATATATTTAAGCTTGATTTTTATAATAATATTGATATTTCAAAAATTTTAAAAAATAATTCAAAAATTTTAAAAATTAACCTTTGAGATAATATATTATCTATGGTATCAGATAGAGCAAGAGGAACTCCAAGGATAGCTAATAGATTATTAAAAATACTCAGAGATTATCATACAATTTGAAAAGATATCAATGAAAAAAGTATATTAAATAGTATATTTGAAGATATATGAATAGATAAGCTTTGATTGGATTATTTAGATAAAAAATATTTAGAAACTATATTTACTAAATTTAATTGAGGTCCAGTTTGACTTAATACGATTGCTTCAGCAATTTGAGAAGAAGAAGGAACTTTGGAGGATGTAGTTGAACCATATTTATTACAAATTTGATTTATAGACAGAAGTCCAAGATGAAGAAGAATTACATTAATTTGAGAAAAACATATAAAGAGTATTTAATAAAATAAACATATGTCAATTTGGCAAACAAAAGAATGGTCAGAAATGCTTATAAAATCTAATCAAGCAGAAAAAGTATTTGATATAAAATGAATTAAAATTGAAAAAAGAAAAATTAGTTTATGAGAATATTGACTTTTTATTCAGTGATTAGATTTTAATATTGATATAAAAAATGAATTAATTGATTTATGTAAAAAAGAATCATGTTTATTTATACAAATAGAAACCTTAAATTATGCAAATACTTTTGAAATAATACAAAACTTTAGTGCCTGATATTATAAAAAGTTTATGCCTTATTATACTGTTATTATTGATTTAGATAAATCCGAAGATGAGATATTATCTCAAATGAAACCAAAATGAAGATATAATATAAAACTTGCAATAAAAAAGTGAATTAAGTGTAAAATAGTAGAAAAAACTGAAAAAAATATAAATATATTTTATAATTTAGTTTTAGAAACTATAGCAAGAGATTCTTTTTCTTGAAATTCACTTAATTATTATAAAACCTTTTTAAATAATATAAAAGAATCAGAGCTTATTTTTGCATATAAAGAAAAGGAAGTAATTGCTTCAGGAATCTTTATTTTACATGATGGAGTGGCTCTATATTATTATTGAGCTAGTAGTTCTAAAAAAGAGTATCGTAATTTAATGGCTCCTTATTTTCTTCAATGGACAGCTATAAAAGAAGCTAAAAGAAAATGATGTAAATTTTATGATTTTTTAGGAGTTATGACTCCTTGAAGTAAAGATTCCTCATTAAAATGAGTAACAGCTTTTAAGTTAAAATTTAATAAAAATTCGATAAAAATTTCAGACTCATATATTTGGATTAATAAAAGATTTAAGTATTTCTTAGTAAGTATTTTAAAAAAAATTAAAAAACTTATTTCAAAGAACTATTTATCAAATAATCATAGATTATAAGCCTCCATTAAAGCCATACTTGCATGTTGATTTCTATCTACTCTCATAGTTGAAGAGTTTTTACTTCATTTAAATCATCAATAAGCTTTTTTATCAGTAGTATCTGTTATCTGTAATGTAGATATATAATTAGAGGCTTCTATTATGAAATTTTTATAACAATAAATTCTTTTTTTATCACCTATATCTTTAGCTATCTTATAAGCTTTTATTACTCACTCAGTAAAGACTGCAGTTGTTATTCATCTAGGAAAATTAAAATTTTTACATTCTAATCTTGGATTATTTCTAGATAACATGTAATCATTCATTTCAAATATAAAATTAGCTACTTTTTTACTTTTTTCTATTTTATATAATTCATAAAAAGCTCTTGATTGCCAAGGGACAAAAGCTGTATTTTTATTCCTTTTAAAATAAAATGAATAATAATGTAAAGCATTTTTTATAGCATTAAGATATTTTTCATTTTTATTATAATTATAAAGTTTAATTAAAGATAATAAAGCTTCTCAAGGATAATAATCTATTCAAGTTTCTTTATTTATAAAAAAATGAGTTTTTATTTTTCAACTATTGTTTTGTAAATATAAGATTCAATTTGCAAGTCATTTTAAGTATATATCTTTTTTGGGATGCTCAGATTTTATTAAAGCTAAAATCATAAAAGCAGAGTATCATAATTTAGTTTTTTTAGGAGTTATATCTATATAATAAAAATCGTTTTTTTTATCACATATTAGATAATTTTCAAAAAAACTAATTCATTTTGAAGCTAAGTTTTTATATCTTTTATCTCATAAAAAATCATATAAATTTGTTATAGACCATAATGCTCACATTTCTCTTAATGAATGGTGTTTATCTGAATATTTTTTAGTTTTAAAATTATATTCATATTTTAAAAAATTTACATTTTGATTATTTATAAACCATTCTCAAGTCAATTTTATTATATTTTTGAATTCTTTTTTTGTCTTTAATTTTTTATTGATATTTTCATTTATTTTTTTATTTTCAATAGATAAAGAATTATAATTCTTATATGATAAATATAAATTGTTTATAAATATACTAATAGATAAAAATAACAAAATAATTATAATTTTTTTCATTTTTTAAAATTTTTAAATAATAACGTAAAAATCTTTAAAATAATTTAACTATTTTTTTACAAATATGAAATTTATAATAATTTTTATTATTATATAAAGTTTATAAATAATTTGTTTTTATATTTATAAAATATAAAATATAAAAAGAATTATTAAAATAGTTTAAAGTTAATATAAGATTAAAAACTTTAGAAATAAGTAATATTAAATTATCATTTTTAAAATTATGAAATTTATAGTAAAAGTTTCTCCGGAAATAACAATAAAATCTAAATTTGTAAGGAAACAAGCGATAAAAATGCTTGCTAGAAATATTAAAAAACATATTAAAAAATATACTGAAGATTTTGATGTTATTTTTTATTGGGATAAGATAGAAGTTACTTTACCGTATAATAATAGTATAATAAAAGATGTTTTATCACAAATTCCTTGAATTGAATATTTTTTAGAAATTATAGAATATAATTTATGAAAAATAACAAAGGAAGAATTATTTGATAAAACTTTTTTAATAACAAAAGATTATTATCTTGATAAAGTCAACTTTAAAACATTTTGTGTTAGAGTAAAGAGAGTTTGAAATCATGATTTTAAAAGTATAGATTTAGAAAGGTATATTTGATGATGATTATTAAAAGATTCAATTGATTCAAAAGTTAAATTAAAAAATCCTGAAGTAGAGGTGAAACTTGAAATAAAAGATAATAAATTTTATATAATAAAAAAAAGATACAATTCCATTTGATGATATCCTGTTTGATTTCAAGGTAGGGTAATAAGTTTAATATCATGATGATTTGATTCTTCAGTTTCTACTTTTCAAATGATGAAAAGATGATGTAAAGTTAATTTTCTTTTTTTTAATTTATGATGAAAATCTCATGAATTATGAGTAAAACAAATAGCTCATTATTTATGGAATACATTTTCTTATTCTTATCAGGCTAGATTTATAACTATTCCTTTTGAAGAAGTTATAGAAGAACTTTTAATAAAAGTTAATCATAAATATAGATGAGTAATATTAAAAAGATATATGTTAGATATAGCCTCAAGATTATATAATTATGAAGCTATAATAAAATGAGATAGCTTATGACAAGTATCAAGTCAAACACTTAAAAATATGCATATTATAGATAAAGCTTCAACAAATCTTGTATTTAGACCACTAATAGGTTTTAATAAACAAGAAATTATTAATATAACAAAAGATATTTGAACTTATAATTATTCTGTAAATATGCCTGAATATTGTGCTATTATTTCAGATAAACCATCTACTTGAGCAAAACTTGAAGATATATTAAGAGAAGAAAAAAATATTGATACTGCTTTACTTGATAAAGTTTATGAAAATAAAAAAGTAGAAAAAGTAAAAGATATAATAAAAAATGATTTTATTGAAAATAAAATAGAAATATCAAGATTACCTTGAGAGGAAGATATAATAATTGATATTAGAGAAGTTTCTGATATAAAGAAAAGACCATTAAATATAAATAATGTTGAAATAATAAAAATACCTTTTTTTGAAATAATAAAAAGATTTAAAAATTTAAGTAAAAAATATACATATCTTTTATATTGTGATAAATGAATTATTTCTAAAAGTTATGTTGAAGATTTAATTTGAAAATGATTTAAAAATATAAAAGTATACAGACCAATGAAAGATTTAAAAATATGTAAAATAAAATCAAATAAATTGATGAAAAAATAACTTGTATTTTTTCTATTTGTTATATAATTAATGCGAATATTTTTAATTTATTATTATAAATTAATGTTAAAAAAGACTTTTTTATTATTTATTTCATTTATAATTATAATATGATGTTATAGTTTAGTTTTTTGATCTGAATTGATTTTTACAAAAAATATTAACTTTGTATCTTCATTATCAAATAATATATTTCTTGATTCTAGTAAGTTATCATCAAATATAATTATATTTAATAGTAATTTTGATATAAGTAATTATAAGTTATATTCGTCTTGTAATATAACGTCAAAATATATAAATAATTATAATAATTTATATTTTTTTAAAGTACAATATAAAGATAATAATTGTAATAATCCTAATTTAATTTTAAAAAATTGAAATAAGATATTAGTAAAAACAAATTTTGAGTTACGTTTAATTAATAAGTCATATTTATTTAATTTTTTAGTAGATTATGATACAACTTATTTAGATAGATTGAAGTTATCATATGAGAATAAAATAAAAAGATTTTCTATTTTTAAAAATTTCTCAAATAAAAATATATCTAAATATTATAAATATTTAGTAGGACAAAGGAAATTTAATGAATATAAATATAAATTAAATTTAGTTAATTCTATTTTAGAATGAAGAAACAAAAAATATATAGTTCCTGTCTTTTGATATAAATTATCAAGAAGAAAAGTTAAAATACCAAACTCTTGAAGAGGTTATAGAAATAATTATACTGATGGGATTCATCATTGATGGGATATAGATACAAGTTTATGAAAAGAGGTTATTTCTATTGATTATTGAGAAATAATAAGAGTAGTAAACAATTTTGATTATGTTGATTTAAAAAAGATAAAAAGATGAAAAAATTTAACTTATGAAGATAAATTGAGAAATTTAGATATACTTAGATGAAATCAAGTATGGTTAAAAACAACAAAATGAGATGTAGTTTTTTATGCTCATTTACACACAATTTCATCGTATATAAAAGAAGGTTTTATGGTAGAGGCTTGAACTATTTTATGAACTGTATGAATAAGTTGAATTCCTGATAAATCATATAATGATTATCACTTACATTTTGCAGTTCAAAAAAATCCTTATAATATAAATAAAGTTGGTTTATATGATATAGAAGATTATATGAAATGGAATTGGTATTTTAAAGGAAATACAGCTAACTATATAATTGGAAATCAATGAAATATATTTGATACATAACTTTTTATGAAATTAATAACAAAAAATAAAAAAGCTTATTTTGATTATGAAATAATTAATTCTTGGGAGACTTGAATTTGTTTAAAATGACATGAAGTAAAAAGTATAAGAGAATGACATGTTAATTTAAAATGAAATTATGTTGTATTAAAAAATAATGAATTATATATAAAAGATATGCATATTTCACCATGGAAAACTTTATTAAAAAAAGATTCTTTAAAATCAAAAATAGAAAGGAAAATATTTATCCATAAAAAAGATATAATAAAACTCTCCTCAAAGATTAAAGAGAAATGATATTCATTGATATGACTTGAATTGTATTTTAAGTGAAGTTTAATAAAATTAAAATTATGATTAGTAAAATGAAGGAAGTCTTTTCAAAAGAAACAAATATTAAAAGAAAGAACATTAGATAAAGAAGCTAATAAACTTATGAAAAAATATTATTAATTCTTAAAATAATAAAATATGTTAGATTTAAAAATAATAAGAAATAATCCGCAGTTAATTAAGGATGTTATAAAAAAAAGAAATTTAAAACTTGATTTAGATAGTTTTTTAAAATTAGATAAAGAAAAATTAATTTTAAAACAAGAATTAGATGAACTTAGACAATTAAGAAATAATGTTAGTAAAGAAATACCTTTATTACAAGATAAAGAAAAACAAGATAAAGTTTTAGAAATGAGAAAGGTTTGAGAACAAATAAAAGATTTAGAAAATAACTATAGAAAAATAATTAAAACTTGGCAAGAAATATATTGGAAAATACCTAATTTATTAGATAATACGGCAGCTATAGGAGATTCTGAAGAGGGGAATATGGTAGAAGATACTTTTTTAAAACCAACTGAATTTGACTTTAAACCAAAACCACATTATGAAATATGAAAACAAAAATGATGGATAGATATTGAAAAAGGTTCAGAAGTATCAGGATCAAGGTTTTGGTATATAAAATGAGATTTAGTAATGCTTCAATTTGCTCTTATTAATTATGCTTTCTCAAAATTAATAGAATATTGATTTAACCCTATTTTACCACCTGTTTTAGTTAAAAAGCAAGCTATGTTTTGAACTGGATTTTTTCCTGCTGATGAAGATTGAATTTATTGTGTAAATCCTGGAGAAGATGATTTATATCTTGTATGAACTGCTGAAGTTCCTGTTACATCATATCATTCTAATGAAATATTAAAATTAGATGAACCTATAAAATATATTGGTTATAGTAATTGTTTTAGAAGAGAAGCTGGAAGTGCTTGAAAAGATACAAAATGAATACTTAGATGACATCAATTTGATAAAGTAGAAATGGTGGTTTTTTGTAAACAATCACAATCTAAAGAAATGCATAATTTAATGATAGATGTTGAAGAAAATATATGGCAATGATTAAAAATACCATATCAAAAAATAAATATTTGTAGTTGAGATTTATGAAATCCAGCTATGAAGAAATATGATTTAGAAGCATGGATGCCATGACAAAATAAGTATAGGGAAGTAACTAGTTGTTCTAATATTTGAGAATACCAATCTAGAAGATTATGAATTAGATATAAAGATGGTAATTGAAAAACAAAATATGTTCATACATTAAATTGAACAATTATAGCTTTATGAAGATGTATTATTGCAATAATGGAAAATTATCAAACAAAAGATTGAAACATAATTATACCTAAAGTTTTAAGATCATATATGTGAAATAAAAAAGAAATTTAATAATAATTAAATATTTTTGCAGAAAATTAGATTTTATGTTAATATGTTTTATATATTTAGTTTTTAATATAATATATTGTGCTTTTATTATCAACCTCAAGTTTAACATGATATTGATTACATAAAATATTTTCTTTTGTAAAAGATTCAAAATATACTTGAATAGATTTGGCTTTGAATAATAGAGATTTTGACTTATGGGATACTAATTATATTAAATTATTAATAGAAGAGTTCGATGTACCAATTCCTAGTATAACAGCACCATCAATTTGAATGACAGAAAGAAAAGTAAACAATATAGTTTCTTTAGCAAAAGATATTGGATCTCAAATAATAACTTTTTCTCCACCACGTATTACAGATAAAGAAACTTCTTGGTTTTCTAAATATTTACCAAAAGTAAAAAGAGATTCTCATTTAAGCATATCAATACAAAATGTTGAACCTAAGTTTTTATTTTTAATAATACCTGAATATAAGAATGCTACTTTTTCAGAAATAAGAAGAATAACTTGAGATACAACATTAAACTTATCATGAATTACAGCATCATCAAATATGGATATTATGAGAGCTCAGAAGTTTTTGGGATGATCTATAAAAAATGTTCTTTTTAGTGATAGATATTGAGCAAAAATCTGAATGTTACCTGGATGAGCATGATGATGAGTTTCATATTTACCACTTGAGAGTTTTTTAATGAAGTTAAAGTCTTCTGGTTATACATCATTTATTACAATGAAAATTAATCCTAAAGAATTAGGAGTATGAAATAATGAAAAAATTAAAAAGAATCTTGAATATATAAAAAAATACTATGAAAAACATTTTATTCATTTTAAAGATTAATAAAAATAGATTAATAAAAAAGATTTTAGATTTATTTTTCTAAAATCTTTTTTAATTTTCTTCATCTTCATTTAATTCATCAAGTTTTTTCTTTCACAATCTATATGCAAAATACCGAATAGAAGTAGTAAATATTTCTAAAACAGCAGTCATATATCACAAAAATAATATAAATCATATAAATATTATAGATAAAATTATTATTCAAATTAATAAAAATACTTTAGATGTTATAAATCCAAACATAAGTATAAATAAAACAGGAAAGCTTAAAAATATAATAAAATTAAATATTACCCTAATATTTAAAAAGAATTTTAAAAAATATAATTTTATAGTTGTTTTTAAATTTAGTAAAGTAATTTGTGAAGATATTCATATTGCTTTAAAAACTCCTTTATTATTAATAACTATTTCATATTTAGCATAAGCAATAAATATATTTAATATAGTAG
>CAMZKR010000070.1 GCA_947311335.1 uncultured bacterium | reverse complement strand
TATCAATTTTACATATAAAAGTTTTTATATAATATGTCAAGTAAATATATGAATTAAATTATTTTTCCTTTTTTTAATTTTATGAAAAAGATCACTGTGTTAAATAGAGAAAAACAAAAGCTTTCTGTAAGAATAAATACTCCTTATAAAAAAGTAAATAAGATTATAATTTACAGTCATTCATTTAAAAGTGATAAAGATAGTGATTTTATTGCTACTAGTTTTGAAAAAAATGTTTGTAATAAAGATTATACTTTTTTAAGATTTGATTTTTGGGGCTCTGGTGAAAGTGAGTGAAAATTTGAAGATTCAAGAATAAAAACACAAATTAGAGACTTAGAGGATATTATAGAATATGTAAAAACAAAAGGTTATAAAGATATTTGTTTAGTTTGATTAAGTCTTGGTACAACCAATTCCCTTATGGCATATAATGATACCATAAAATGTATGATTTTATGGAGTCCTTGTTTTCATTTAATATCTCGTTATGAAAAATATAAAGATGAAATAATAAAAAAAGGTTTTGTTACTGAAAAAAATAAAATAAATGGGAAACTTTTTAAAATATGAAAAAAAATGTGTAAAGATTTTAGAAGAATTAATCCTATTTTAGTTTTTCCTAAAATAAAATGTCCTATATTAATAGTAATATGAAATGAAGATAAAAATATATCTGAGAAAAAAGTTACAAAATATATGAAAATGATTCGTCCAGAAAATAAACTTGAAGTAATAGAAAAAGGTGATCATGATTTTTTAAATAAAAAAGCTAAAAAAGAGGTTATAAAATCTTCAGTAAATTTTATTAAAAAATACTTGTAATTAAATGATAAAAAATACTATTACAGCCATATTCAAAAAGGCAGGAATTACTATAAACTGAGATAAAACATATGATATACAAGTATTAAATAATAAGTTTTATTTAAAATTATTTTTATTTTGAACTATTGCCTTGTGAGAATCTTATGTAGATTGATATTGGGAAGTAAAAAAACTTGATAAATTTATATATAAAGTACTAAAGTGATGATTAGTAAATACAAAGACTTATGAGTTAAAGCATTTTTGATCTTCTTTTTTGAATAAACTAAGATTAATAACACCTTTACTTAAAAATCCTCAATCAAAGAAAAGAGCAAAAAACGATGTTTGATATCATTATAACTTATGAAATGATTTATTTGAAGCTACTCTAGGAAAGACAATGAATTATACTTGCTGATATTTTAAAAATGCAAAAACTTTAGATAAAGCACAAAAAGATAAAATGGATTTAGTTTGTCAAAAATTATATCTAAAACCCTGAATGAAAGTTTTAGATATTGGTTGTTGATGGTGATGACTTGCAAAATTTATGGCTGATAATTACAAAGTAAAAGTTGTTTGAATTACATTATCAAAAAATCAATATAAATATGCAAAAAAATATTGTAAAGATTCTAATGTGAAAATAATCTTACAAGATTATAGAGATTTAAAATGAAAATTTGATAGAATAACTTCAATTGAAATGATAGAACATGTATGACCTAAAAATCTAAACAAGTTTATGAATATAACAAATAAATGTCTTAAAAAAGATGGTCTAATGCTACTACAATTTGATGGAAAAAGTCAATCAATTAACTGAAACGACGCTTTTATAGAAAAATATCTTTTTCCTTGAACTGTTACACCTTCCATAAAACAAATAGCTAGTAGTATAGAATGATTTTTTTCTATAGTTGATTTACATGATTTTACTGAAGATTACCACAAAACAATGATAGCTTGGCATAAAAACTTTACAAAAAACTGGTCAAAAATAAAAAACAATTATGATAAAAGATTTTTTAGATTATGGGAGTTTTACCTACTTTCTTGTCCAGCTACAGCACTAGCAAAAACTCAGCATTTACGGCAAATAGTTTTCCAAAAGGAAAACTCTACTTTTCAATATATAAGAGAAAACTAACTATGAAAATATCTATTATAATACCTGCTCACAATGAAGAGAAATATATAGAAAAATGTATCAAATCTATTTTAAGATCAGCTAAATTTATAAAAAATAAAATAGAAATAATTGTAGTTTTAAACAGATGCAATGATAATACTGAAAGTATTTGTCAACAATACAAAGTAAAAACTATAAAAAATAATTTTAAAAATTTATCAAAGATTAGAAATGATTGAATAAAATTTTCTTCTTGAAATATAATAATAACTATTGATGCTGATAGTAAAATATCTAAAAATATGTTGCCAGAAATTATAAAACAAGTAAAAACTGAAAAAAATATAGGTTGATGAGTTTTAATAAAACCAGAAAGAAACTCTCTTTGAATTTATTTTACTAATATATTTTTAAGATTTTACTTATCTATAAAATGAATTTCTGCTTGATTATTTTGGTTTGAAAAAAAATATTTTGATAAAATATGATGATTTGATGAAAAATTGTTAATAGCTGAAGATATAGATTTCGCTATTAGATTAAAAAAATATGCTAACAAAATTTGAAAAAAATATAAAACTATAAAAAAAGCTTATATTATAACCTCTTGCAGAAAGTTTGATTATTATTGAGATTGACATTGGTTTAGGTTTATTTTTTTAAAACCTATAAAATCTATAAATATATTAAAATGAAAAGATAAGAAATTTATAAATAAATACTTTTACAACTTTAAAAACAAATAACTATTAAAGATTTCTTTGTCATCTTCTTGATTTTTTCTAAATTAAAATTATTATAAAGAAGTAGGAAATTTTATATATTTATTTCTTTTTTTATGAAAAAAATAATAATTTTAACTTTATTGTTTTGAATTATAGCTACTGCTAGTGCCTCTGTTTTAAATTATGGAACAATTACTTGGGAATCTAATGACAATAAAATTATTGTTTCTTGACCAACCGAAAAATGGGAAAAAGATTTAAAATCTTGAAATACATCATATAACTGACCTACAATTAATTGGAATATACAAAAAAATGGTTTTTCTGTTTATGAAACTCCTACTATGAAACTTGAAAAAAAATGAGATTATATTAAATATACAGCTTCAACAATAATGTATGAGAAAAAATGATGAGATATAATATATACTACTCCTACTACAAAATTAACTATCTCAAAAAATAAAATAAAATATGAAACTCCAACAATAAATAAAGAAATTGATTGATCAGATTGGAAATTTACAACTCCTACTTCAGAATATTCAAATTAAAAAAATATAATTTTTAAAAACAATTAATTAATAAATATAAATTATGAAAAAAATAATAAATAAAATATTAATAATTATATCAATAATATTTATTACATCTTGTGGTATAAATGCATGAGAAAATTGAGTAAATATTAAAACTTGAAAAAATGTAGTTAAAATATGAGAAGACTGATTAGATATTAAATCTTGAAAAGATAATATAGAAATTTGAAAAAATTGAATAGATATAAGCTCAAAAGAAAACATTTCATCTGAAAAAAATACGAAAAAAGATGATAAAAATATGTCATGTGATAATAGTTACGATTCATTATTTGCTAAGTATTGAAAAAATTTCTCAGATTGTTATTTTAATAAACCTGATGTAAGTTATTGTGAAAAATGAAATACAAATAAATTAAAATTAAATGTAACTATTATATTTGATGATTCTTGAAGTATGAATGCTCCAATAAACTGAGAATCTATGATGGAAGTAGCTAAAGATAAAGTTATAGATTATATCAATGAAGTATGAACTAATGTGAATCTTTCTTTTATACTATATGGTCATAAATGAGATTGAACAGAAGATTGAAAACCCGCATCTTGTATATGAATTGAAGAAATATATTGAGTACAAGATAATGATTTAGAAGGTTTAAAATTAAAAATAAAGAATTTAGAGGCAAACGGATGGACTCCAATAGCTGATTCTCTAAAAAAAGCTGCTTTTCAAATACAAATCCAAAGCAAACAAAAAACAAAAAATATAATACTTCTTATAAGTGATGGAAAAGAAACTTGCTGAGGTGATCCAATAAAAGAAGCTAAAAAAATAGTTTCGGATATGGAAAATACTTTTATTGATGTGATTTGATTCAATGTAGAATGAGATACTCAAAAACAATTAATGGATATTGCCATAAATTGAAAATGAAACTATTATGATGTTAAATCAAGACTTGATTTTGAAAATACATTTAATAAAACTAAAAACTTCTTAAATACTATGAGTTGTGGAGCAAGTAAAGCTGCTATCGAACTTAGTTATTGAGTTGAAGCTATAAATAAATACTACTCTTGTATGTATAGATTAAATGAAGAAAGAACATATATGATGATTAATGTAAAAGAAAAATGTCAAGAATATTTTGATGAAAAATTAGAAACTAGATATATAGATTATGAAAGTAAATTTGAAAATATATTAAATAAGTGAAATGCTATTTTAGAAAATTTTCCAAAATTAATAGAAAAAGTAGAAAAACAATTTGAAGAATAAAAATTGTTTTTCTACTTTTTTTTAAATAGTATTATTCCTGTAATCAATTCTTATTAATTTTATTCTATCTGTTAATCATGATATTATATTTATGGATTTCCTTTTAATTCATAATTCTAATGCAATATACTTAATTAGCTCTTTATTTGCTTTTCATCTTTCAGCAGTAGCATTTATTCTTATTTTCAAAGTTCAATCATCCATAACAGAAAATAATTCATTTTTTGGAGCTTTTGGAATAACTTTTATTCTAAAATATCATTTTCAATCTTTTTCTTTTATATAAGCTTTTATATTCATATTTTTAATAAAACCAAAATTATTATTACTAATAATAAGTAATATTTGAAAAAAAGAAATTTTTAAGTAAATTTATTTAAAATAAAAAATAATTATCAAATTAATGAAAATATGAATTGACCTAAGATTAACAAGTACTGATTCTTTATATGCTGAATTTATTAAAAGATTAACAGAATATTTAATAAAATTAGATAAAGAAAATACTTATGTTATTTATTCAAATAATAATATAGATATTGATTTACAAATCAATTCTGAATTAAAGATTGTAAAAGAAATTCCTTGAAGTGTTATGGAACAATTTTCTTTAAATAGTTCATTTAAAAGTGAAGATTTTTCTCTTATGATTTTTTTCAATCATGAAATCCCTATTTTTTATAAAAAAAAATTTTTGCTTTTTATTCCTTCTTTAAAAGAATTATTTTTTAATACTAAAAATTTTTTTTGAAAATGGAAATATAATTTATTAATGAATATTTCACTTAAAAATTGTAAAAAAGTTATCTGTCTTGATAAAAGTACTGCTATAGAATTAAATTGAAAATTAAATATTAAAGAAGATTTAATTGAAGTATTAACTCCTTTTTTCTTAATAGAAAATAAAATATTAGAAAAAAAACATAAGTTAAATACAAATATAAAAACAAAATATAATTTAAAATCAGATTATTTAATTTATGATTGAGTAAATCAACCAAATTCTAATTTAACAAAATTATTTAAAGCTATAATTGCATTAAAAAAACAAAATATAAATATAAATCTATTAATGTTATCAGATGAAACTGTATCTGATATTGAATTAAGAGAAGAAATAATAGATTATAATATTCAAGATAGGGTATTTTTTATATGAAATGTAAAATCTACTGAAGAAGAATCTTATTATACTCAATCTTTATGAGTAGTTTATCCAAGTATCTATGAATCTTTTCCGTTTAGATTAAGTAAAGCTATAAAATATAATATTCCAATAATCGCAAGTAAAATTCCAGCTATTACAAATACACTATGAAATAAAATTATACTTTTTAATCCATTGTCAGCAAGTAGTTTAATAAAGGCTTTTAAAGAATACTTATTGAATACTAAAAATAAAATGAATTATAAAGAAACTTTAAATAAATATACTACTAAAAAAACATTATTAAATATGAAAAATATAATCTATGAAAATATATATGATTAATTTAAAAATTTAATATTTTTTCTAAATAGTATAATATAAATTATATACAAAATATGTCTAATTTAACCGAAAGAAATATACAAATATTAAAAATTATAGTTGAAGAATATATAGAAACTTGAGAAGTAATATGAAGTAAAATGCTTTTAAAAAGGTATGATTTATGAGTTAGTTCTGCTACTGTTAGAAATGATATGGCAATATTAGAAAAATTAGAATTGGTATATCAACCATACAATTCAGCTTGAAGATTACCTACAGCTAAATGACTAAGAGCTTTTGTTAGTTACCTTATGAAAAAAACTCCGCATCACTTTCTTCAAGAAGAAAGTATGCAAATAGGAGCATCTGATATAAAAAAATTGTCTGATTTTACACATAAAATCACCTTTGAATTAGCTAAAACAACTAAAGAGATAGCTTTTTTTACAATACCAGATAAACATGTTGCGGAATACTCTTGAATCGCAACTTTTTTAAATAAAAATCATAAAAGAATATGAAATAGTATATATAATATAATAAAAATGCTTGAGGATAAATTTAATTTTGCAAAATTTATTAGCAACTTTCCAATAAATAATTCTGTCAATATTTTTATATGAGAAGAAAATATACTTCCTTATTTAAAAGATTATACAATAATACTTAAACCTATAAAAGTTGATTATTCTATATGATATATATGAATAATATGATGATTAAAAATGAATTATAGCTTCAATATAAGTGCTATAAAATGAATAATCTAAACTATATTATAAATATTTTTTTGCAATCTCTTTTAAATCTGACAATTGTTGAACTCAAACCAATTGTTCAACAGGCTTTCCATTCTTAAATAAAATTAATGTAGGAATACTCATAACTCTAAATTTTGAGGCTATATTTCAATTCTCATCAACATTAACTTTTCAAACTTTCATTTTATCTCATATTTGTTGAGTAAAATCAGAAAGTATTGGCAACATTGTTTGACAAGGTCCACACCATTCAGCCCAAAAATCAACAAGAACAACTCATTCTTTTATAGTTTCATCAAAATTTGACTCATTTAATACTATTACTTCCATAATTTAAAATCTTAAAAATTAATACATTTAAATAGTAATTACAAAAAAAGAAAAGTAAAATTATTTTTAAATCAAATTATACAAAATTGTATATAGTTTGACTTTTTTATGCTATAGTTTATTATATTATTAGTTTTAAAATATATTAAGATATTATGAATAAATTAACAACTTTAAATATTCAAGATAATACTGGAATCGAGAAAAATAAAAAATGGAATACTATTGCTAAGCTTACTATTATTAGCATATCTGCAATATTAGTTAACGGTTGCAAACAAATACCAATTACTATTATAAATAATTGAGGTCCAATATATCTAAAAAAACAAAAAGATTGATGACAAAAAAAAATAATAAAATCCGAAAATGAAAAACAAATAGAAATATTAAGAAATCTTACATCAGAAACACTTGAAAAAATTAATAAAACAACAAATTCAATAGAAAAAGAAAGATTACAAAAAGATTACAATTTTTATCTTTCTTCTTTATTAACACTTACTAAAATCAAAGAAAAATTTGAAAAAGATTTTATAAGGGCCGTAAATATATGATTTAATTGAAAATATATACCAAAAAATGGTTGAAGTTATAAACAAAGAATAAATACTTTTAGAAAACATAAAACTTCATATAAATATTCAAAAACTTTAAATTTTAAATTTAGAAAAAAAGAAAAATTGGAACAATTAGACTGAATATATTATACAGATTCTAGAGAAAGATTTGATTGATATTTAGAAAATTCTAGAGAAATCATTTTAGATTTTATTTTTAATTGAAAATATGAAACATTTTCTTTTTTACTTCAAGATCATATTATAAAAATAATTCATCTAAAAACATGAGAAATAAAGAACATATTTTTAAACAAAAAAATACAAAGAAGATTTTGATATAGGAATTGACAAGATGAAAAAGAAATTATATTTTGAGATAAAGAAAGAGAAAATAAAGAAATAGGTTTGTATCTTAATCTTAAGTATTAAAATTTTAATTTCTTTTAATTAATTTTTTATTATAAAACATAAACATAATTAAAATTCAAGAGATTTTTCACTATAATGCATAGTTCCACTTATTCTATAATTTCTTCTAAAAATGTCAGTTATACTATTTATTTTTTATTTTATTTTTTAATATTTTTTTAATTAAAATAGTTTTTATATCTTTCTAAATTTAATAAATAATTTTGGGTCCATAATACTTCTATTAAACTTGTATTATTAAATTCATAAATAGCAAGTATTATAATAATATATTTCTTCTTTAAAAAATAGCTTATTTCATAAAAAGAATGTATTTCAAGAAAAGTTTGTTTATTAAAATCTAATTCTTTTTTATAATAAATCCTATATTCTATAGCCTTTTTATAATTCAAAATCATCTGTATTTTTTCACTTGTTTTTTCTTTACTTATTTCATTATATTTTAATAAAACTTCTGTGTCTAAATATGAATAAGTATTTCATTCAAAAAAAATTAGCAAAAGATAAATCAATAAATAATGTTTCTAATAATCTTTTATTTGTTTTATAAAAATCTGTATCTATAAATAAGTCTTTTATTTAATTTTCTAGTTTCTCTAGATTTTGTTTTACTAAAATATAAAAAATATTATTTCTTTGTTTTGTAGACTTTTTTATAACTTTCTATATTATATAAAATAATTATTTTATAATTAAATAAGTATGGCAAAAAAGAAAAAAGATATAAGTTGGTTTTTAAAAGAAAACGATGAAAATGAAAATATTGAAATTAAAGATTGTAATTGAAATATATTAAAAACTTGAGATACAGTTATAGCTATAAAAAACCTAACTGTAAAATGAGATAAAAATATAAAAAGATGAGATAAATTTAAAAATATAAGACTTACAAATGATATAAATTTAATCGAATCATGAAAAATGGTTCTAAAAACAAACTTTTTTAAAAAGATATAATAAAATTAAAAAATTATTTTTTATTAATCTTACTCTATTCTTTATAGCATTTTTTTCTTCTTCTGAAGAATAGTTTGTATTTAATATTTCATCAATTCATTCTTTTTCTTCTAATAAATTCTTTTTATATTCATCTAATGAAAGCTCTAATTTCTATTGCATATAAATATTATGATATACTAAACAAAAAAAACTCAAGATAAAATCTTGAGTTTTTTTTGTTTTTCAAATGGTGGAGTATTGTAAATCTTGTTAGAACTAAGATTGAGAATTATGAAGGCTATGTAAATGTTATTCCATATTAATATATTTCTGCTGGAATCAGCTTATTTATTCTCTTCAAACATACAGTTGTCATAAATCCCTTGTTTTAATATTCCACCATTATCCATACACCAATCTTCATAGAGAGTTTGATGAAAAGTTATATACTACAGCTAGTCCGAGTAAAACAACGAGAATTGTAATTATTTTTTTCATTATTTCTTTCATAGTTATTTTTTTATAAAGTTAACAGAATAAATACCCAAGTAAGATACTTGAGTATTTATTCTGTTAACTTTATAGTAAATTACCAACCAATTTTACTATAATAAGCTTCTAGTTCTGTTTCAATAAGAGAATAATTTCATCTAACAGTTGAAAGAAAGTGTCTTCTATATCAATTTTTTCAAGTTTTTTAAGAGAAGTTTCTATCTTTTTTTGATTTTCTTTACTGACATCTTTTTTAATAGCTTGATAGTCAGATTTAACTTCTATAAGTATTTCATCTTTGTAATCAGAAAAATCATCAAAGCCCATGTCATCTTCTTCAAAGTCTATTATATAATCTTCTTCAAAGTCTCCATATAGCTCATTATATTTTGCATCAATTTTTTCCCACTGAGCATTAGAAAGATTATCTATTTGTTTTACAGTAAGGGTATAGAGAGGATTTTGTGAATCTCCAATAGTATCTTTCCCTGCTTTTTTCATTTTTTCGTCAATCTGCTTCATAGAAAGAGTATCCCAATCTTTTTCTGAGATTATTCCTTGTGTTGGATCAATGAAGTCATCAAAAGCAGGGCTTATTGCATCTCACGCAATAAATACAGCTTCATCTCCTGTAGGTATAGTTCCTAATTTTTCTAACTGTTTCATAAATTCATCCTCTGAAAGATGTTCGATTTTTTGAAAATCTTCTTCTGAGATTCGTATCCCTGAAAGATGTTCAAATTTCTTAAAATCAGCTTCTGATACCTCTGTAAAAGAAGTATTTTCTAAAGTGTAATCTTTTGTCATGTTAATGTTATTTGTTGCAAATGCAGTCGACCCTATTGCAAACAATGCTAGAGTACCTGTTACTATAACAGCAATTTTTATTCTTGTTTTCATAATAATAAATAGTTAGATATAAATATTTATTCTGAACATATATATTTACTAAAGTGCGCATCTTTTGAAAAATATATTGTTTGAACATGCTCATTATAAGAAAAGTAGATGAGAGTAATATGAGAATATTTATTACTTGTATCTCTATCTTTTTACAGACTCTTTCTAGCATTTTCTTATTGAACACAACTATTATATATAATCCCTATGAGAGGAGTATGAGAAAAATATTTTTTTTAAGATTTTATTTTAAGATTCAAAATTACTTGAGTTCTTTTATTTTCACTCTGTATTTCAATTGTTCCCCCTTGTTGAGTTATAATACCTTTTGCAATAGCCAGACCTAGACCATAGCCCTTTTTATTTCTATCTTTTGAGACACGATAAAATCTATCAAATAGATGTGGGAGATCTTTTTTGGGAATAGTTTCCCCTCTGTTTTCAATAATAAGTTGGATATATTTTCCTTTTGTTTCTGCCTGAACTATGATATCACTATTTTTATCTGCATATTTTACAGAATTATCCAAGATGATATGTAGGATTTGAGTGATTTTATCATTATTAGCTAAAACCGAAATATCTTTATCAATATTTATTTTTACATCTATTTGTTTCTCTTTTGTAGTAGAAGTTATTTTTTTAGAAATACTTTTACAGATTTCTTTCAGAAATATTTTTTCTTGTATAGTTGTATCATTATTTTTATTTAGTTGAGCGAGTTCTAAAAGATTATTTGTGAGCCCATCAAGTCTATTTACATCATCTACCGTATTTTTTGCAAAGGATGCATACTCAGTCAATGAGGATTTTTTATTTCGTAATAACACTTCTGCTTCTGACTTCATGAGAGCCAGTGGAGTCTTGATTTCATGAGATGCATCAGAGATAAATTCTTTTTGCTTCACAAGAGCTTGTTCTAAGGGTTGAAGAGATTTTCGAGCAAAAAAGTGTGCTAGCAGAGCAAATACAAAAGTAATAACAAACAAAATGCTGAAAATATCCCTAAATAAAGCATTATAAATATTATCTTGAATAATTCCCAATTTTTCTATTGAAATAGATGGATAATTTCTATGCTCCATATTTATATTTCCTGTAGGAATAGGGTAAGCATTGGATTCTAAATAAATATTTTTATCTCTAAAAATCTCTTCAATCTCTAAAGGTGTAAGTTTATAGAATTCATCATCTTCAAAGCCAATAGGACTCATCCCAGCTTTCTTTAATTTTTGATCAATAGATTCTGCTGAAAGAGTATTCCAATCTTCTTCTGATATAATATTATTTATTTCTGTACTCAAGTTATCTCCCTTCTTTAGATTAATAGCAATATCAAAAAGATCCTCATCAAGATTATATATTTGTTCTGAATAACTGAAAATAATAAAAAAAGTAAACAAAGAAAAAATTACAAAAACAGGAATAAAATATGCCAGTGTAAATTTCCATTGCCTGTTGATTTTCATAATTATATTATTTTATAAAGTAATTTCATTATATTCTCCAAACTTGAATTCTAGTTTAAGTTTGGAATTTATTTTTTATTATAATACACTTTATGATTTTTTAATTTTTCTGGTGAAAATAACTCAGATATTGTTACTAAAGTAAAACCCTTAGCTTTAAGTTTATCAATTACTTCTGGTATAGCAGCAATAGTTGTTTTATGAATATCATGAGCTAGAATTATGTCACCTTGAGAAGCTAAACTCATACGATTAACCAAAATAGTTCTATTTTTTTCTTTCCAATCTTCAGGATCAATATTCCATAATATATAAGGTGTCTTGGAATTAGTTAACATTTCATGAGTATATGACCCATAAGGAGGACGGAAGAAAGGTGTATTATGTCCAATTAATTCAGAAATAATAGCATCTGTATTTGTAAGCTGTATTTTTGCTTGTTTTGAAGTGAGTTTTTTAAAATTTTTATGATCCCAAGAATGGCTTCATATTTCATGTCACTCTTTTGCTATTCTTCTTATTGTATCTCTTTGAATTTTTGCTGATTTACCTAAAACAAAAAATGTAGCTTTAACATTTTTTTCTTTAAGAATATCAAGTAATCAATCAGTATAAATAGATGGGCCATCATCAAAAGTAAGTGCTACACAATGAGCTACTGAACAATCTACAGACTTAGTTTTTATTTTTTTAGTATCTTTTACAATAACAGGTTTTATTTCACTTAAAGAACTTTTTTTATTATAAGAATCTTTATTTGAATCAATAAATAATTCTCTCATTTCTGATGATAAATTTTTAGATATACTTTTATATGGAATAAGTATTTCAACAATACCATCAGAACCTGGTCATACCTGATACTTATCAAATGAAATTAATAAACCCTTTTTAGTAAAAACTACACTATCAAAATTATCTTTTTTTGGAATAGTACCATCTTCAATAAATTTAGTATTTTTTGGATATTTTTTATATAATTCTTTAGCAGAAAGTTTTGACAGTATATTTAAATAATTATCACTTGAAAAGAAATCTGATAAAAAAATTTCCTTACCACTATCCTTATAAAATATTTTAGAAAAAGTTTTTTCATTACCTGTTCCTCAAGTATTATTATATTGATCAAATACAAATGCAATATATTTTTTTGAAATAAATGAAACATCAAAATGTTGAACATAATCAGTAGTAAATGTTGCTGTTTTAAGATTTTTCTTGAGATATTCTTGATATCCATTTTCTTGTTGTTTTGCTTCTTTATAAAATTCATCAATAAAAATCTTACTAGTATTTTTTAAATTTTCATTAATAATTTTATTTTTTGTGACAGGAGTTGCTGCAATAATTAAAGATCTTTTTTCATTAAATTGGTCTCTTAAAGTATCTACATAGATACCATCATATTTGGACTCATCTTGCCAAATAATTTGTTTAGCTGAAACTTTCTCAATTAGTTTTCAATTATTATTATAATAATTAAAAATAAATAAAATTACTACTATTAAAGTAGTAAAAGTCATAATTTTAAAATTTCTTTTTTTCATAATATAATAGTTAAAATAAAAAGATATAAATTTATTTAATTTCTAATTTAGTTTCAGGAAATACACAATAATCATGAATTCATTGTTTTATAACTCACCCATCATCTATACATCAATCTATAAAAAGTGTTTGATTAAAAGTCATACCTCCATAGAAAACTACAGCTAACCCTATTATTATAGCTATTAAAACACCAATATTTTTAAATATTTTTTTCATAATT